>JANNYX010000636.1:0-4035 GCA_031410295.1 Rhodoferax sp. | reverse complement strand
CGCTTCCGCTCGGTAGCGAAAAGTGACTTGATCAAGCGTGATGCGGCCTTTGACGGGTGGCAATTGCGCGCTGCTTACGGGTGGCACCTCGGTGCGGGTGTTGAGGATGTCGCCCAACCGCGCCACCGAGATGCCGGTTTGCTGAAAGTCTGTCCACAACTGGGCCATGCGCATGATGGGTTGCGCCACGCGCTGGGCAAACATGTTGAAGGCGACAAACTGGCCTACCGTCAACTCGTTGCCCATCACCAAATGCGCGCCGTACCACAACGTGGCGGCGTTGACGAGTTTGCCGATGAGGTTGATGCCTTCATGCGCCATGGTGGCGAGGTTTTGGGTTTTGAAGCTGGCTGAAACGTAGGCCGCCAACTGGTTGTCCCAGCGTTTGCCAAAGGCCGGCTCCAACGCCGTGGCTTTGACGGTCTGGATGCCGGTGACGGTTTCAACCAGCATGGCCTGGTTTTCGGCGCCCCGCGCAAACTTGACGTCCAGCCGCCGTCGCAGAATCGGCACCACGGCCAGGCTCAGGCCAAAATACAGCGGCAGGCTGACCAGCACGATCAAGGTCAGCGGCACGCTGTAAAACAACATCACAGCGATGAAAACACCGCTGAAAAACACGTCCAAAAGCACCGAGAGCGCATTGCCGGTCAAAAAGCTGCGGATGTTTTCCAGCTCGCGCACACGGGCCACCGAGTCGCCGACGCGGCGCGCCTGGAAATACGCCAGCGGCAATTGCACCAGGTGGCGAAAGAGCCGCGCGCCCAGTTCCACGTCTATGCGGCTGGTGGTGTGGCTGAATACATAGGCGCGCAGGGCGTTGAGCAGGCTCTCGAAAATGACAACGATCACCAGGCCGATGACCAACACGTCCAGCGTGGTCATGCCTTTGTGAACTAAAACTTTGTCCATCACCACCTGAAAAAAGAGCGGTGACACCAGGCCGAAGAGTTGCAGCATGAAGCTGATGAGCAGCACTTCACCCAACAGTTTGCGGTATTTGACGAGAGCCGGGATGAACCAGCTGAAGTCGAACCTGGCGAGTTCACCGGCCAGGCTTGCGCGGCTGGTGACAAGGATCAGCCGGCCCGTCCATTGCTGCTTGAAAGTGTCGATGGGCTCGATGGCGGGGCGCCCGCCAGTGCTTTCGCCGCCCTGGATCAAGACCCGGTTGGCGTCGCATTGCGCCAGGATGACGGTTTGCGCTGTGCCGTCTGCAGAGCGCATCAATGCCAGTGCCGGCAGCGGCGTCAAAGCGAGGCGTTCTGCCGTGGTGGTGACCAGTTTGGCTTTGAGGCCCAGGTGTATGGCGGCGCGCAGCACCTCGTCTGTTGAAACTGCGTCGCTGCTTGACAAACCCAACTGGTGGGCCAGCGTGGCCGGATCAGCCGCAACCTGATGGAACCTGGCAATGGCGCACAAGGCTTTCAAGCTGTTTGCAGAATCTGTTTCCCCGCCTCCGCCGGGCTTTTGGTTGGTGTCAGGTTGGGTTTCTTGCGCGTTGAATTTCAACTGGCCGATGGTACAGACACAAATCGTTGCAAATATGTGCGAAATTACCAAAAAGGGCTGGACCTAGGGTTTACCTTCCATCAAAAAAACTCGCTTGAAGCCGCGCGATGACCGCCGAGCTTTGTGAACCTCCAGGCGTCGAACTGTCGTCAAAGCGCCAGCAGATTTTTGTCTGAAGCGCCCATCACGGTACTCAAGGCCACACGGTGGTCCAGGGTGGCGAGGCAACCCCGGTTGGCCACGGCCAACGCCAGCAGGTAAACGTCGGTGATCTGGCTGTGGCCCATCACGCGCGGCCAATTGACCACACCGTCATGGCACAACGAAACATCGTCGGCCCAGAAAACGTGATCCATGCCGGCGCAGATGTCGCGGACCTTTTTGCGCACTGGCTCAAAGCCGGCCGGACCCAGCCTGCTGTAACCCGGCAGGTTCAACACACGGATGACACCGTTTTCCACCAGCGGACAGGTTGAAATCTCCAACTTGCGGCGGCTGAAAAAAGCCAGCGCCTGCGCATGGAAAACGTGGGCCTCGTCAAGCAGCGCCACCCAGACGTTGACGTCAGCCAGGTAACGCACTAAATGCCCTCTTGATCCATCAACTTGCGCACGTGGTCCGAGGTGATGATTTCCTTGCGGGCAGGCAAAAGCGCGAACTTGCTACTGGTTTTGCCAATCACGGCAGTGGGCGCGAACTGCGCGCGGATGCCTTCGCGGGCCAGACGTGAAACGGCTTCACCCAAAGTGATGTGCTCACGCTGCGCCTGGGCGCGCGCGAAGCTGTAAACCTCGTCGTCAAGAGCCAGTGTGGTTCGCATTCGCCAAGTTTAGCATCAAAACATCAAAATTGCATCACTTTGAACCACGGCTGTCAATCCTCACGCTTTTCAGTTTTGGTTCCAGTTCCAGCGTCGTCTGGCTGCCTCGCCAGCGCCCAGCTCACGTGCTCCCGCACCAGCGCGCTGGGGTGATCGGCACGCTGCTGCAGCGCTTGCCGGATTTCCGCGTTGTCCGCATTCGCCAACGCATTGCCCAGCCCCACCGCCACGTTGCGCAGCCAGCGTTCATGGCCGATGCGGCGAATCGGTGAACCTTCTGTGTGGCGCAAAAATTCTTCTTCGCTCCAGTTGAATAGAGTGACGAGTTGCTGGCCGGTGAGGCCTTCGCGTTCATCAAAATCAGGCAGCGCGCTTCTTTGCGCGAACTTGTTCCACGGGCAGATGAGCTGGCAATCGTCGCAGCCATAAATGCGGTTGCCGATGAGCGGGCGCAATTCGATGGGAATGCTGCCGTGGTGTTCGATAGTCAGGTAGGAGATACAACGGCGTGCGTCGAGCAGGCCCGGCGCGAGGATGGCCTGAGTCGGGCAGATGTCGACGCAGGCGCTGCAGCTGCCGCAGTGGTCGGCAACTCTTTCGCCTGCTCGCAAACTTGCAGGCAAGGCGATGTCAAGATAAATTTCGCCGAGGAAAAACATCGACCCGGCCTCGCGGTTCAGCACCAGGGTGTGTTTGCCGCGCCAGCCCTGGCCACTGCGCACAGCCAGTTCAGCTTCAAGCACGGGGGCGCTGTCGGTGAAGACGCGGTGGCCGAAGGGGCCCACTTCAGCTTCAATGCGATCACACAGTTTTTGCAGACGGCCTCTAAGCACCTTGTGGTAGTCACGGCCGCGCGCGTAGAGCGAAACGATAGCTTCGCCCGGGCGCTGCAGCCGCGCAAACTCAATGGCTTGCCAGCCTTCCTGGGTGCTCGCCGGCAGATAGTCCAGCCGCGCCGTGATGACGCTGACGGTGCCCGGCACCAGCTCGGCCGGGCGCGCGCGTTTGGCGCCGTGCGCGGCCAGATACGCCATGTCGCCATGGAAGCCGCGCGACAGCCAATCGGCAAAAGGCCCTTCGGCGGAAGATAAATCCACCCCGGTCACGCCAATTTGGGAAAATCCCAGTTCCCGGGCCCAGGCCCGAATATGGGACACCAATTGAGTGTGATTGATTTGACGGATGGATTGAAGGCGGTGGGGCATGGTGACCCGGCAATTGTAAAAAGACGGCACGACTGCGTTTGGCGCGATGACGTGGCGACCCAGATTTTTGCGCAAAGCCTCGCGGCAAGCCCACACATCCGCAACGCCTTCATCGCGTTGCACGGTGAACTTGGCGCTGGCAAAACCACGTTTGTGCGGCACCTATTGCGGGCTCTGGGCGTGCCGGGGCGCATCAAAAGCCCGACTTACGCGGTGGTGGAGTCGTATTCGCTGGAGGCGATCCCCCCACGGGAACCGATGGACATCTGGCACTTTGACTTCTACCGCTTCAGCGATCCGCGGGAGTGGGAAGACGCCGGCTTTCGCGATATCTTCGCCAGCCCCGGCCTGAAGCTGGTCGAATGGCCGGAAAAGGCAGGCGACCATTTGCCCCGGCCTGACCTGGTGATTAAGATTGACATGCTGCCTGACGAATCGCGTTCCGTCACCCTGACGGCGTTCACCCCATGCGGGGCGGAGTTGCTTGCATGAAAAACA
>JANNYX010000635.1:0-5093 GCA_031410295.1 Rhodoferax sp. | reverse complement strand
CGCAGCTTGCGCGCAGCGCCCCGCAAGACTCGTTGTCGCAAGTCGACGGCAATATGCCTGTCTCGCCCTTGTGCAAAGGCTGCACCACCTGCCAACTTTGCATGGCCTTGGTCACGGGTTACCCGGCAATGCTCGGCGCTTCCATCCAGTTGCCTCAAACTGCACTGCTGGTAGGCAGCACCATATTCACCAGCGCCGAGCGCGCGCCAGGCTTCAAGCCACCCATTTCCTGACCGCCACGCCCGTGGTTCGTCCGCAAAACGCGTGAAAAGCGTGTTTGCCGCGCGGAACTGCCGTCTCAGTGCGGCGTTTAACAGTCAGGAAATTTATGTTTATCTCAAACGTCAGGCTTGTCCGTCAACATCGTCACGTCTCGCATTGCCTTTTGCGCAAGGCATTGCGCTGGCTTCTGCTCGCGCTGGTGCTGCCGGCAGCTGTATTGGCGCAGCCCACGCTAAGTCTAGAGCGGGCCGTGCAGTTGTCGCTACAGCGCTCCCGGCAGTTGCCCGCGCAGGATGCGCAGGCGGAATCGGCCCGGCACATGGCAGTTGCAGCTGGTCAGATGCCGGACCTCACGCTCAAGCTTGGCATCAACAACCTGCCTGTCACCGGCCCGGACACGTTCAGCTTCACCAATGACTTCATGACGATGGCCTCAATTGGGTTTATGCGCGAGCTCACCAGGAACGACAAACTCAAGGCACGCAGCGCTCGATTTGAACGCGAGGCCGATGTGGCGCTGGCCGACCGGGCCATGACGCAAATCAACCTGGGACGCGACGCCGCGGTGGCCTGGCTTGAGCGCCATTTTCAGGAACGCATGCGGTCGCTATTGAAGACCCAGCGCGATGAGGCTCACCAGCAAGTTGAAGGCGCGCAAGCCACCTACCGAGGCGGGCGGGGCAGCCAGGCCGACGTCTTCGCGGCGCGCACCCTGGTTGCACAGATTGACGAGCGCCTGCAGCAGATTGAACAAAACATCGCCGTCGCCCAAACCAGGTTGGTGCGTTGGGTCGGTCCGGACGGTTATCAACCGCTGGCCGCTGCCCCCGATTTGACGCAAGTGCCACTCAACTCCAATGAGTTGGAGGAACTGCTGAAAAGTCACCCCCGTATTACCGTGCTGGAAAAACAGGAGGGCGTGGCACGCGCCGAGGTCGACATCGCGCAGACCGAGAAAAAAAGCGACTGGAGCATGGAGTTGATGTTCAGCCAGCGCGGCCCGGCCTATTCCAACATGATCTCCATCAACTTCAGCTTGCCACTGCAAAACAACCAGGCGAATCGGCAGGATCGCGAACTTGCAGCCCGGCTTTTGCGGGTTGTGCAAATACAGGCCGAACGTGATGAAGCTTTGCGTGAGCGGGCGGCTGAAGCGGGCGTCTGGCTGCAGCAATGGCAGGGTAACCGCAAACGTCTTGAGACCTACGACCGTGATTTGATTCCCCTTGGGGCACAACGAACCCAGGCGGCGCTGGCCGCTTACCGGGGCAGTGGCCCCCTGGTTGCCGTGCTGGAGGCGCGGCGGATGGAAATCGACGTCCGTCTGGATCGCTTGCGCCTGGAAACGGAAACAGCGGGGCTTTGGGCGCAATTGAACCATTTGATTGCCGCTGGCCATGAAGGGAAAGACATGAAAGCACCGGCGGCGGCCTTGGAGAAAAAACCATGAACAAAAAACTGAAAGTCCTGTTGATTGGCGCGGCCACAGTGAGCGCCCTGGGTGCGGGCGGATACGGGCTGTATGCCATTGGAATGAACCAAGGCATGACCATGGGAATGGCGGTGTCGTCGCCAGCGCCGTCCACAGACGCGGCGACAAGCGCTTCTGGCGCGATAGAGGCCGTCCCGCAAACCATCGCCCAGGGAGAGCAAGCCACCCGCCGCCACATCACGTCAGGGATCAAGGCGGGCGACGTTGACCCCGTAACAGGCAAAAAGGTGATTTATTACCACGACCCCATGGTTCCAGGCAACAAGTTCGACAAACCCGCCAAGTCGCCGTTCATGGACATGATGCTGGTGCCCGTCTATGGGGATAGCGACAGCGATGGCAGCAAGGTGACGGTGAGCCCGCGCATCCAGCAAAACCTGGGGGTGCGAACGGCAACGGTCACCGAGGGAACCCTGTCGCCGCAAGTGTCCGCGGTAGGCAACATCGCGTTCAACGAGCGCGACCAGGCCATCGTGCAGGTGCGCAGCACCGGTTTTGTGGAGCGTCTGCATGTGCGCGCCACACTCGACCGGGTGGCCAAGGGGCAGCTGCTTGCCGAAGTGCATGTGCCCGATTGGGTTGCGGCGCAGGAGGAATTCCTCTCGGTGCGCCGCATGCAGGGCGCCGACCTGGCGCCATTGGTGGACGGCGCCCGCCAGCGCATGCGCCAGGCCGGGATGAGCGAAGCGCATATCGCGCTGGTGCAAAGCAGTGGCCAGACGCAGCCACGCATCATGCTGGTGGCGCCCATCGGGGGTGTGGTCACCGAACTCACGGTGCGTGAGGGCATGACGGTTATGCCAGGCGCCACGCTGTTTCGCATCAACGGCCTCTCGACGGTGTGGGCCAACGCCGAGGTACCCGAAAGCCAGGCCGGGCTGATCCGCCCGGGCGCCAAAGTGCAAGCCAGCAGCGCGGCCGCGCCCGGAACAGTCCTGCGCGGCACGGTCCAGGCCCTGTTGCCGGACGTGAATGCGGCCACACGAACGCTCAAAGCCCGCGTGGAGCTGGTCAACACCGGAAATTTGCTGTTGCCGGGGATGTTTGTGAACATGCAATTCATGGACATGCTTGCACGCAAAGCGCTGCTCATCCCATCTGAGGCGGTGATTCAGACTGGCAAACGCGTGGTGGTGATGTTGGCCGAGGACAAGGGCAGGTTTAGCCCGATCGAAGTGGAAACCGGTATCGAGAGCGGCGGGCAAACCGAGATCAAACGTGGCCTATCTGCGGGTCAACGTGTGGTTGTCTCGTCGCAATTCCTGATCGACTCTGAAGCCAGCCTAAAAGGCATTGAAGCCAGGCTGAACGGCGCCCTCGCCCCGCCTGTCGGGCAGGCAAGCGCCCCCTTCAGGAGCAAACCATGATCGCCAGCCTCATCCGCTGGTCCATCGTCAACCGCTTCCTTGTCCTGCTGGCCACGCTGATGATCACGGTTTGGGGTGTTTTCAGTGTGCTCAAGACACCGCTGGACGCCATACCTGATTTGTCGGACGTACAGGTCATCATCCGCACCACCTACCCCGGCCAGGCCCCGCGCATTGTTGAAAACCAGGTCACCTATCCGCTGACCACCACCATGCTGTCGGTGCCAGGCGCCAAAACCGTGCGGGGGTATTCGTTCTTTGGTGACTCCTTCGTTTATGTCTTGTTTGAAGACGGCACCGATTTGTACTGGGCACGATCACGCGTGCTGGAATACCTGAACCAAGTGCAGTCGCGCCTGCCTGCGGCGGCGAAACCGTCGTTGGGGCCAGACGCAACGGGTGTGGGCTGGATTTACCAGTATTCACTGGTTGATCGCAGCGGCCAGATGGATGCCGGGCAGTTGCGCGCCTTGCAGGACTGGTTTCTGAAATACGAGCTGAAAACCGTGCCCAACGTGTCCGAGGTTGCCAGCGTGGGGGGCATGGTTCGCCAGTACCAGATCGTGTTGCAGCCCGACAAGCTGGCGGCTTATGGCATTGCCCACACCAAAGTGGTTGAAGCGATCCAGAAATCAAACCAGGAAAGCGGCGGCTCGGTACTTGAATTGGGCGAGGCCGAATACATGGTGCGTGCTTCAGGTTACCTGCAATCGCTCGACGACTTCCGCAAAGTGCCATTGACGACCACCGCTGCCGGTGTGTCTGTGCGCCTGGGCGACGTGGCGCGCATTCAGGTGGGGCCTGAGATGCGGCGCGGCATTGGCGAACTGGATGGCGAGGGCGAAGCCACCGGCGGCGTGATCGTGATGCGTTCGGGCAAGAACGCGCTGGAGACGATTGCCGCCGTCAAGGAGAAGCTGCAAACCCTGCAGGCGGGTTTGCCCAGGGGCGTGGAAATTGTTCCGGTGTATGACCGCTCGGGTCTGATTGAGCGCGCGGTGGAGAACCTCGGTTTCAAGCTGCTGGAAGAATTCATCGTCGTCGCCGTGGTGTGTTTCATCTTCCTGTTCCACCTGCGCTCGGCGTTTGTCGCCATCATTTCTCTGCCACTGGGCATTCTTGCGGCCTTCATCGTGATGCGTTATCAGGGCGTGAATGCCAACATCATGTCGCTCGGTGGCATCGCCATTGCCATTGGCGCGATGGTGGATGCCGCGGTGGTGATGATCGAAAACGCCCACAAGCATCTGGAACAGTGGGGCCACAGCCATCCGGGGGAAATACTGCAGGGCGAGGCACGCTGGAAGGTGATTGGCGACTCGGCTGCCGAAGTCGGCCCCGCGCTTTTCTTCTCGTTGCTGATCATCACGCTGTCGTTCATCCCCGTGTTCACGCTGGAGGCGCAGGAAGGGCGGCTGTTCTCGCCGTTGGCCTTCACCAAGACCTACGCCATGGCGGCCGCCGCCGGGCTGTCCGTCACGCTGATACCGGTGCTGATGGGTTACCTGATCCGGGGGCGGATTCCTCCTGAACGCGCCAACCCGCTCAACCGCCTGTTGATCGCGCTGTATCGGCCAATGCTGAATGCGGTGCTGCGTTTCCCGAAGGCCACCCTGGCTGTCGCCGCCCTGCTGTTGGGTTTAAGCTTGTGGCCCTTGCAACACATTGGCGGCGAGTTCATGCCCAGACTCGATGAAGGCGACATTTTGTACATGCCATCAGCCCTGCCCGGCCTGTCTGCGGGCAAGGCCAGCGAGCTGTTGCAGCAGACCGATCGGCTCATCAAGACCGTGCCTGAAGTGCTCAGCGTCTATGGCAAAGCCGGGCGGGCCGAAACCGCCACCGACCCGGCCCCGATGGAGATGTTTGAGACCACCATCCAGTTCAAGCCACGCGACCAATGGCGTCCCTTCATGACTCATGACAAGTTGGTCGACTATCTCGACCGCTTTGTCAATGTGCCTGGCCTGGCCAACATGTGGGTGCCGCCGATCCTCAAACGCATCGACATG
>JANNYX010000634.1:0-4038 GCA_031410295.1 Rhodoferax sp. | reverse complement strand
GCGCCTTTTTGGTGCCCTCGTCGAGCAACTTGATGTCCGCCGGCGTGACGCCCAAAATCGCGGCGTCAACCGCTTCGCGCATGAGCTCGGAGACGCTGCGCCCGGCCTTTTTGGCCTGCGCCGTCAGCGCCTTCTTCTGCGGCGCATCAAGATAGACCTGGGTGAGAACCATGGACATGGCAAACTCCTTCAATGTGAAGGCTAATATACATTAGCATGTGCCGTTTGTCAAAATGGGCACACACCAAATCAGCGTCGTGAAACTGGTGTTGCGCCATTTGTCGCCAGGTCCCGTTGAGCTGAATTGCCGGATTGCCGCGGGGCATTTCACCCATAATAAGCGGCTGAACCTTATACGGAACGCTCAATATGACCTTCAAAACGGGACTGGCCGCATCCCTTTTCGCCATGACCGCCTGGCTCTCTGGCTGTGCCGTCGCGCCTTCCCATCCAAGCCTGGTGGGCCAGGCGCTGCCTGAGCTCATTCCAGTGCGGGATTTTGTGGCCGACACCCGGTCCACTGGCGGCCATGGTGTATCACCCGACGGCAAGAAACTCGCATGGTTCGGCACGGACGGCGTCAGCGGCGCGATCTGGGTCAAGTCCATTGGCCAACCAGACGGCCCAGGCGACGCCAAATCCTTCGTCATCCGCGCGCGCTATTTCCGCTGGTCGGCTGACAGCGAGTTTCTGTTCATCATGGCGGATTCCGGCGGTGATGAAGACACCCACGTCCACGTGGGCCGCGCCAATGGCACAGACCGCAGCTTGGTGGACCTCACGCCCTTCAGCAAAACCAACTCACACTTTTTGCGCGCGGTCGATGGCGGCTCGGACATCATCATCACCTCCAACCGCCGGGACAAGAAGGTGTTTGACCTCTACCGCGTTGCGGCGAACGGCAGCAAGACCGAGCTGCTGGCGCAAAACCCGGGCAACGTGGCCTGGTGGGGCGTAGACAGAACCGGCCAATTGCGCGCCCGCATGGTGCTTGAAGGGGACAGCAGCCTGCTTCAGCTTCCGCGCCCCAACGACCCCGCCGGGTGGGCCACAACTGCCAGCGCCAGCCGCTTTGATGCCCTGCATTTCATCGAATTCGATGACGATGGCCGTTCAGCGTGGGCGCTCTCCAACCGCGGCCGCGACAAGCAGGCCCTGGTCAAGGTGGACTTGCAATCGGGCCAGGAAACCGTTCAGGTTGCCTCTGCCGACGTTGACCTGGAGTCAGCGCGGTTGAGGAAAAAATCCTCCATCCCCTTGATCGTATCGTCCATGCCCGGTTATCCGAGACTGGAAATTTTTGACGCCGGCCTGCGCGCCCGCATTGAAGCCTTGACGGGTGGAAAACCGGCCGACGTGCATGTCACCAGCATCGATGACGAAGAACGCCAGCTGACGGTTTTTGTCGGCACCGACAAAGGCGGGAAAACCTATCTGCTGCGCAGCGATTCCAGCCAGACCGAATTGCTGGGTGAAGGCGCCATGAGCCGCATGGCCCCCTTTCTTGCCGACACCAACCCGGTCTCGTTCACCAGCCGCGACGGTCTCACACTCCATGCGTACCTGACGTTGCCGGTTGGTGTGGCGCCGCGCGGCTTGCCCATGGTGCTGCTGGTGCACGGCGGCCCCTGGGCGCGTGACCGCTGGAGCGCAGGCAACACCAACCGCAGCATGCAGCAGTTTTTGGCGAATCGCGGCTATGCCGTGTTGCAGGTGAACTACCGGGGCTCGACCGGTTACGGCAAGGCCTTCCTTGAAAAGGCCATTGGCGAATTCGCCGGAAAAATGCACGACGACCTGATGGACGGGGTGCAATGGGCGGTCAAGGGCGGCATCGCCGATCCGGCACGGGTTGCCATTTACGGTGCCAGCTACGGCGGTTATGCCGCCATGGTGGGGGCCACTTTCACCCCGGAGGTTTTCGCCTGTGCCGTGAATGTCGTCGGCGTCACGCACCTGGCGCGCCTGCTGGAAACGGCGCCTGCGTATTGGGAGCTCGGCAAACCCTGGTGGACACGTTATGTGGGCGACCCGGCCAACCCGGCCGAGCGCAAGGTGATGGACAGCAAGTCACCCCTGTTCAAGGCCGACAGGGCCAACAAACCCATCCTGATCATGCATGGCGTCAACGACGCGCGGGTCAAACTGGAGCAGTCCGAACTGATGGTTGCGGCATTGCAAAAAGCCGGGAAACAGGTCGACTACGTTACCTTTCAGGGTGACGGTCACGGCAACCAAAAGTGGAACAACAACCTGACGATGTACAGGAAGACCGAGGATTTTCTGGCCTCCTGCCTGGGCGGCAGAAGCAGCGGCTTTGACTATTACCAGCTTGCGTCTTGGATGTTTTGAGTCACCCCACCCGCCTGGGTACGCCACACACCAGTTCCCCCGGATCATTCGCAGGCACGGCCAGGTCGTTCTTGGCCCATGCCACATCCATATCGCGCGGCAGTTTCACGCCGTTTTTGACGGCGAGAATTTCCGCCATGATGCTGACCGCGATTTCCGGCGGGGTTTTGCTGCCGATGAAAATGCCGATCGGGCCGCGCAGCCGCGCCAGGCTCTCTGCGGTCTGCTCGAAGTGTTCGATCATGCGCTCCTGGTGCAACAGGTTGTTGCGCCGTGAACCGATGGCGCCGACGTAAAACGCGTCTGTTTTCAGCGCTTCAAGCAGTGCCAGGTCATCGAGTTTCGGGTCGTGCGTGAGCGCGACCACACACGAGCGGCGGTCGGCCTTGAAGGCGGTGACGACGTCGTCGGGCATGCTGCTCGTGATCGTCACATGGGGGACCGACCAGGCGCCCCGGTACTCTACGCGCGGGTCACACACGGTGACAGAAAAACCGCTGAACAGCGCCATGGTGGCCAGGTACTCCGTGAGCTGGCCGGCGCCGATCAGCAGCATGCGGTATTCGGGGCCGAAGGTGTTGACCAGATCGGCCTCGTTGACGGCCAGGTTCTCCGGGCTGGCACTGTGTTTCAGCGCCACGGCGCCATCCGCCAGGCGCACGCTGCGCTGCATCAACTGGCCATTTTCCAGGGCCACGACCAGCTCGCCCAGGCTGCCGGCCTCTGGGTCAAACTCCAGCAACAACTCCAGCGTGCCGCCGCAAGGCAGGCCGAACTGGTGCGCTTCGTCGGCCGTGATGCCGTATTTGACGAACTGTGGCGCGCCACTGGGCAAAACGTGAGGGATGTCGCCTTTTGAATCCGTGCCGGCTGTGCTTGACGCGTAGGCCTGCGTGAATTTGTAGATCAGGTCGTCTTCAATACACCCGCCCGAGACCGAGCCGACCACCGAGCCGTCTTCACACAGCGCCATGATCGAGCCTACCGGCCGGGGCGACGAGCCCCAGGTGCGCACCACCGTGGCCAGCAGCGCCCGCTTGCCATTTTGCCGCCAATTGCGCAACGTCCTGAGAACCATCACATCAAGGTTTTCCATGGCCAATCCTTTGTTACGCCTTAGATGCGGTCAACCCGGGCAGAATCAACGCATCGCCAGATAGGCCACCGCAATCACGGCGGCGATGCCAACCCAGACCCACACCGGAATTCCAGTTTTATCTACAATTTTTGGCCCTAAGGCCGACACAGAATCAGTGTTTGTTGCTACTATTTTAGTAGCGTCACTGGCCGCCTCACTGGCCGCATAAGCGGCCGGGTGCGCCGCCTGCATGGCTTCGTCAAAACGTTTGAAAAAGTCTTCAGCCATCGATTTGGCGACACCGTCAATCAGGCGCTGGCCCAATTGCGCGATCTTGCCGCCGACCGAGGCGTGCACGGTGTATTGCAGTTCACATCCGCCTGCATTGGGCGCCAGTTTCACCGCCGAATTGCCTTTGCCAAAGCCCGCGGCGCCGCCCTGCCCTTCAAAGACGATGCTGTAGGACTCGGGCGCCACGATATCGGCCAGCGTGATTTTGCCGGCGAACTTGGCCGCCACCGGGCCCACCTTGACTCGCATGCCGATGGCGTATTGGTTCTCGCCCGTGGCTTCGACTTTGTCGCAGCCCGGAATACAGGCTTTGAGCA
>JANNYX010000633.1:0-2908 GCA_031410295.1 Rhodoferax sp. | reverse complement strand
CCTTGCGCCAATGCAACTTCACAGGCGGCGAGGATGTCCGGGCGACACACGCCAATGGCGCGAATCCAGGTCGAGGCAAGCATCATGAAAATGCCGCCATTCCAATAGTAGGAACCGTCGTTCAGATACGCCTGCGCGGTCTTGAGGTCAGGCTTTTCCACAAACCGCGCGATCAACCGGGCATCGACGGTGGTGTTGCCTTGATCGATTGGCGGGCCCGCCTGGATGTAACCGTAGCCGGTTTCAGGCGCGTCTGGCGTAATCCCAAAGGTCACGATGGCACCTCTGGCAGCCTGCTCTGCACCGGCCCGCACGGCCGCGCGATATGACTTTCCGTCGGTAATGACGTGGTCCGAGGGCATCACCAGCAGCACCGGGTCAGCACCGCTGGCAGCGGCAGTCAGGGCCGCGATGGTCAAGGCCGGCGCCGTGTTGCGGCCAACCGGCTCAAGCACGATGCTGCCCGTTTGGTCCATCAGTCGAAGCTGCTCGGCGATCACGAACCGGTATTCTTCGTTGCACACCACCATGGGCGCCGCCAGGTCGACGCCGGCCATCCCGTGAATGCGCCGCACGGTGGCCTGCAGCAGGGAATCGTCGCCAATCAAGGGCAACAATTGCTTGGGATATTTTTCGCGGGACAAAGGCCACAGGCGCGTGCCTGAGCCGCCAGAAAGGATGACGGGTTGAATCAGCATGGGATCATGGGTCGTGGCAACGTAAACAAAATCGGGTCAGGCACGCGCGTCGCCCCAACGAAGCTGCGCAGAGTCATCGCCGCGGTACAAGGTTTCGCCATGGCGATCGACACAATATTGCGGTGAGACGATCATTTCGCTGAAATGCATGTCAGCGGCAATCCGGGTGTATTCGAACAGGATGCTGCGCGTAATTCTGGCGCCGGAGCGGACCAGGCAGCCGTGGCCAATCCAGGCCGGTCCGGTGACGGTGGCGCCCGGTTCGATACGCGCTCCTGAGCCGATGTAAACCGGGCCGGTGATCTTCACGCTGTCCCAGGCGATTGAAGTATTCAACCCGACCCAAATCCCGGGCTTTACTTCGCGCCCCGGCATCGGCATATCGGCGATTTCACCGCGCAACACGCGCTGCAACACCGACCAATAGTCGCTGACCCGGCCGATGTCAATCCAGTTGAAAGGCCGGCTTTGCGCAAAAAACGGCAGTTTTTCCTCAACCAGTTTCGGAAACAGCTGCGAGCCGATATCAAATACTTTATCCTGGGGAATTTTGTTGATGACTTCTGGTTCGAAGATGTATATGCCTGTGCTCGCAAGCGTGGATTTGGCCTGTGCCGGACTCGGCTTTTCCTGGAACGACAGGATTCGTCCTTCCTTGTCAGCGACGACAATGCCGTAACTGCTGACATCCTCACGCGGAACATCCAGCGTGACCACACTGGCCATGGCGCCCTTGCTTTTGTGCTCCTGCAGCGCCGCCGTGATGTCCAGGTCAACAATCGCGTCGCCGCAGATCACCAAGGTAGTCTCGTTGAAGAAACCACTGAAATCCTGAATGCGCCGCATGCCACCGGCCGAACCTAGGGGTTTGGGCACGATGTCGCCGTGTTCACGCACACCTTCATAGGAATAACCAATTTGCACGCCCCAGCGATGGCCGTCGCCAAAATATTGCTCGATTTTGTGGTGGTGGAAAGCAACATTCACCATGATTTCGGTGACGCCGTGCCGTGCCAGGTGCTCGATCAGGTATTCCATCACCGGCTTGCCCAGGATTGGGACCATGGGTTTGGGCAAGTCTTGCGTAAGCGGCCTGACACGTGTGCCTTGACCTGCTGCGAGGATCATTCCTTTAGCCATTTTCCACTCCGCCTTTTGAGGTCATCAAATTCAAATAAGAGACGTATGTGGGGACTACCCAAGCAGATTTAAACCGCATACCCATCTGGGTTGTTGTTTTGCCACCGCCAAGCGTCCTGGCACATCGCCTCCAGATCCCGGTGGGCCTTCCATCCGAGCAGCACCAGCGCCTGGCCCGCGTCCGCATAACTGGAGGCGACATCCCCCGCGCGTCGCGGCCCGATCTTGAAAGGCACCGATTTTTCGCTGGCTTTCTCAAACGCCCAGACCATATCAAGCACACTGTAGCCGGTACCAGTTCCCAAGTTGATGGCGCTGCACTCGGCGTAGTTTTGCAGTCTTTCGAGCGCCTTGACATGGCCAAGCGCCAAGTCCACGACATGGATGTAGTCACGCACGCCAGTACCGTCGGGTGTGTCGTAATCATTGCCCCAGATGTTCAGATACTCGCGCCGCCCGACGGCCACTTGGGCCACAAAGGGCAGCAGGTTGTTGGGCGTTCCCTTGGGGTTTTCGCCAATCAAGCCACTGGCATGGGCGCCGACCGGATTGAAATAGCGCAGTATCGCGATCCGCCACGCCGGATTGGCGCGGTGGTGCGCGCGCAGCATATCCTCAATCACCAGTTTGGTTTGGCCGTACGGGTTGGTGGCTGAAAGGGGGTGGTCTTCCGTGAGTGGCAACTGCTGCGGCGTTCCGTACACCGTGGCCGAGGAGCTGAACACCAGCGACTTCACGTTGCATTCGCTCATCGCCTCCAGCAATCGCACGGTGCCCACCACATTGTTGTCGTAGTACGCCAGAGGATTTTCAACCGATTCGCCCACGGCCTTCAAACCGGCGAAATGGATGACCGCGCTGGCGCCACTTTGTCGCAGTGCCATGACCAAGGAAGGCCGGCTGCGGATATCGCCTTGCATGACGCGTACTTTTTTGCCTGTGATGTGTTCCACCCGCGTGATCGATCCGGCCTGGCTGTTGGAAAAATTGTCGATCACAGTGACCTCATGCCCGGCATTCAACAGCTCGACACAGGTGTGTGAACCGATGTAGCCGGCGCCGCCGGTGAC
>JANNYX010000632.1:0-2044 GCA_031410295.1 Rhodoferax sp. | reverse complement strand
GGCGGCCAGGGTGTCAACCAAGAGACGCTGATGCTGTCAGAGACGCGCGGTTATTCGACCGGCGGCACCGTTCACCTGATCATCAACAACCAGATCGGTTTCACCACCAGCGATCCGCGTGACAGTCGCTCGACGCTGTATTGCTCGGACGTGGTGAAGATGATCGAAGCGCCGGTGCTGCACGTCAACGGCGACGATCCTGAAGCGGTGGTGCTGGCGACGCAACTGGCGCTGGAGTACCGCATGGAATTTCAGAAAGACGTGGTGGTTGACATCATCTGTTTCCGCAAACTGGGCCACAACGAGCAGGACACGCCATCGCTGACCCAGCCCCTGATGTACAAAAAAATCAATGCCCACCCCGGGACCCGAAAGCTCTACGCCGACAAGTTGACGGCCCAGGGCATGGGTAAGTCGCTGGGTGACGAGATGGTCAAGGCGACCCGGGCTGCGCTGGACGCCGGCAAAAACACCTTCGACCCGGTCATCACCAATTTCAAGAGCAAATATGCGGTGGACTGGATGCCCTTTCTGGGCAAAAAGTGGACGGACGCCGGCGACACCGCGATACCGACCGCCGAGTGGAAGCGCCTGGCTGAAAAAATCAGCACCATTCCAGAAACCATTGCACCCCACAACCTGGTGAAAAAAGTCTTTGCCGACCGCGCTGCAATGGGCCGCGGCGAGATTCCCGTGGACTGGGGCATGGGTGAACACATGGCGTTTGCGTCGCTGGTGGCCAGCGGCTACCCGGTGCGCCTATCGGGCGAAGACTGCGGGCGTGGCACATTCACACACCGCCATTCCGTCATTCACGACCAGAACCGCGAAAAGTTTGACGAAGGCACCTACACGCCGCTGCAAAATGTGGCGCCCAACCAGGCGCCGTTTGTCGTCATTGATTCGATCCTGTCAGAAGAAGCGGTGCTGGCGTTTGAATACGGCTATGCCTCCAACGACCCCAACACGTTTGTGATCTGGGAAGCGCAGTTTGGCGATTTTGCCAACGGCGCGCAGGTGGTGATTGACCAGTTCATCGCCAGCGGCGAAGTCAAGTGGGGCCGCGTCAACGGCATCACCCTGATGTTGCCGCATGGTTATGAAGGACAGGGGCCGGAGCACAGCTCGGCGCGGCTGGAACGATTCATGCAATTGGCGGCAGACACCAATATGCAAATTGTGCAACCCACCACGGCCAGCCAGATCTTCCACGTGTTGCGCCGCCAGATGGTGCGCAGTTTGCGCAAACCGCTCATCATCATGACCCCCAAGTCGCTGCTGCGCGCCAAAGACGCCGCGTCACCCTTGAGTGAATTCACCAGGGGCGGTTTCCAGACGGTCATTCCCGAGAGCAATGAAGCCGTGACCAAACGCGCTGACAGGGTCAAGCGGGTGGTGGCCTGTTCCGGCAAGGTGTATTACGACCTGGCACGTCGCCGCGAAGAAAAAGGGGACGATGACGTCGCCTTGCTGCGCGTAACAGCTGTACCCGTTTCCGCACAAGGCGTTCGCGGCGGAGTTGAAGAAGTACCCAAATTTGAGCGACGTTGTTTGGTGCCAGGACGAGCCGCAGAACCAGGGCGCCTGGTTTTTCGTGCAGCACTACATCCATGAAAACATGTCGGAAGGCCAGCGCCTGGGTTATTCAGGCCGGGCCGCGTCAGCCTCACCCGCAGTGGGTTATTCACACCTGCACCAGGAGCAGCAAAAAGCGCTGGTCGACGGCGCGTTCTCCAAGCTCAAAGGCTTTGTCCTGACCAAATAAGAAAATAGGAATTGAAATGGCTATCGTTGAAGTAAAAGTGCCGCAACTCTCCGAGTCCGTGGCGGAAGCGACTTTGTTGCAATGGAAAAAGAAGGTCGGTGAGCCGGTCGCCATCGACGAAATCTTGATCGAGGTGGAGACCGACAAGGTGGTTCTGGAAGTGCCCGCACCGGCGGCTGGCGTGCTTGCAGAGCTGTTGATGGGTGACGGCTCGACCGTTGCTGCCGAGCAATTGATTGCACGGATTGACACCGAAGGCAAGGCGGGTACCATCCCGAC
>JANNYX010000631.1:0-3483 GCA_031410295.1 Rhodoferax sp. | reverse complement strand
GACGGCCACACCCGGCGCCAGCCGCGCGCTGCCACGTCGCCACCGCCGCCGCCGGGCGCGTTCTTGACCGAGAAGAGAAAGGAATCGCCATGAGCCTCCCCATGAGCCTCCCCCAGTGCCCCACCGCGTTGCGCACCACGTCGCGCACCACGTTACGCACCACGTTACGCACCACGTTACGCACCAAGCTTCCGCGCTCTGCCTTGCCACGCTCTAACCTGCCAGGCTTCGCGTCGACGCGACGCGCCACGGTTCACGCGTTCGTGATCCTTGCGCTCGCCAGCGCCTGCCCGCTGAGCGCATTCGCGCAAGGCAATGCCGCGGCACAAACCCACGCCGCGCTGGGCAGTGAAGGTTTCAAAATCGTCGCCCCGTTTCCACCGGGTGGCCCGATCGACACCCTGGCGCGCCTGCTCGCCACCGGCCTGGCCGAACGTTACAAACAAACCGCGGTGGTGGAAAACCTGCCCGGCGCAGCCGGCAACATCGGCATGGACAAGGTCAAAAAGGCCAAAGCCGACGGCCACACGCTGTTGGTGATTCCAGCCGGCAACCTGACCATCAACCCGACCTTGATGCCCAACTTCCCGTTCAACATCGAGCGCGATTTCACCGCCGTGACGATGCTGGCCACGGCGCCCAACGTGTTGGTGGCGCACCCCGGCCTCGCTGTGAAAAACGCCAAAGAACTGGTGGCGCTGGCCAAAACCAAACCAGGCAGCTTGTCGTTTGCCTCGCCGGGTATCGGCAGCGGTTTGCACCTGGCCGGTGAACTCTTCAACAGCCAGGCCGGGGTCGATTTGCTGCACGTGCCTTACAAAGGCACCGGCCCGGCGCTGACCGATGTGTTGGGCGGCACGGTGCCGCTGATGTTCTCCAATTTGCCGGCGGTGATGGCCCACATCAAGAGCGGCAAGCTGGTCGCCATTGGCCTCACCGACAGCGCCCGCAGCCCGGCTGCACCCGACATCGCCACGCTGGCCGAACAAGGCGTGCCGGGGGTGGTCGTCACCTCCTGGTACAGCCTCTTGGCGCCCGGCGGCACGGCGCCCGCGGTGGCGGAACAACTGGCCAAAGATGCCGCAGAAATTTTGAACATTCCGGCCACCCGCACGCAACTCAGTGCCCAATCCTTGAGCGGCGTGGTGATGAAACCGGCCGTGTTTGCCGCCCACATGAAAGCCGAAACGGCGCAGTGGGCGAAGATCATCAAGGCCAAAAATATCGCGGCTGAATAACACCCCGTGCAGGTGACGACCATGAGCCAATCAATGCCAATGCCAACTTCAACGCCAACGCCAACCCCGGGCGACCCGGCGCCAGGCGACTCGGGCAAAGTCCTGCTCACGATTTTCCTCAAACACGACCAGCGCCACGACCTCGAAGCCATCCAGTCCAAACTCAAGGCGAAAGACTGGTGGGTCCGCTTTCCAATCGACGGCACGCGCGTCGTCTCCTGGACGGTGGCGATGGGCTTCGGGCAGATCGTCGTTTTGGAGACGCCGCCTGCCTTGATCCCGCTGATCAACTTGGAGCTGGAGCGCAGCGCCTGGGGCGTCTTTAGCACCGAGTGTTTTGTCAGTTACGACTTCGTGCCCGTGCGGGAACGCATCAAGGAGCGCGTGAGGAACGGTGGCCAGTGAGGTTGGCGGTCCAACACCACCCGCCGCCGCCCGCCGCCGCCCGCCAACGCCCCTCTACGCCTGTCAATGCCCATCAACGTCTATCGATGCCCAACATTGCCCATCAGAGCCAATCGACAACCGCCTACCTAGCCAGCCAGCCAGCCATTTTTTGAAGCAGTGAGCCCGCCATGAACACGATTGCCATCCGCCCTTTGCCAGACGCTAATTTGCAGCCGCACCAGGCGCGCACGCGGCCGCCCACCAGTTACGAAGACCTGCTGGGCGACGCCATCGAACGCGGCTTTGGCGCCGGACATTGGGAGCTTGATGCCTTGCTCGCGCACCTGAACAAAACCGGGCCGATGGGGCCCAACGGCCAGCCCTGGAACGCGGAATCGTTCCAGACCACTATCCAAACCTTGGGGAGATGACATGAACACGGCCACCGCTACTGCCACCACCCCCGTCGCCGAATCAGCGCCCTCCCACGATGCCACCGAAGCCCTGTTGCAACGCGGCCTGTACGACCTTTGGTACCCGATTTGCCCCTCCGGTTTCGTCAAAGAGCGGCCAGTCTCGATGCGCCGCCTGGGCTGGAAACTGGCCTTGTGGCGCGACGCCGCCGGTGCGCCCCACGCGCTGGAGGACCACTGCCCGCACCGCGGCGCGCCGCTGTCGATGGGCGTGAACCTGGGCGACCGCCTGGCCTGCCCCTACCACGGCATTGAAGTGCGTTGTGACGGCACCGTGACCAAAGTGCCGGCCAGCCCCGGCTGCACGCTCGAAGGCAGCCGTGCCGCGCGTGCCTTCCATGTGCAGGACGCGTTCGGCGCCTTGTGGCTCTACAACAGCAAGAGCCCCGTGGACCTGCCGCCGCCGCTCTTGTTGCCCGAGGAGCTCTCGTCCCCCGAGTGGAGCCACTTCCTCTGCTACACCGAGTGGCACGCCGACTACCGTTACGTCATCGACAACGTGATGGACCCGATGCACGGCACGTTTGTCCACAAACAATCCCATTCGATGAGTGAAGGCGACATCCACGCCAAGTTCAAACTGCGCAAGACCGCGCACGGTTTCATGTTTGAGAAAGACGGCCAACGCGACGTGAACTTCGACTGGACCGAGTGGGGCGACACCGGCACCCATTGGTTGCGCCTGGCCATTCCCTACCCCAAAACCGGCGGTCCTGGCGGCAGCTTCGGCATCATCGGCAGTTACACGCCGATCGCGCCCAACCTGGCCGGCGTGTTCCATTGGCGCTGCCGCAAAGTGGATGGATGGGCGCGCGACACCTGGCGTTTCCTCTACCGCAACCGCCTTGAAGCACGCCACTGGGTGGTGCTGGAGCAGGACCGCGTGATGCTCGAAGCGATGGAGCCCGACGCCAACCAGCGCGAACACTTGTACGAACACGACATCGGCCTGTCGCGCCTGCGCAAAACCATGCAGGCGATGGCGCACCAACAACTCGCCACAGGCTGAGGCCCACAGCGCCATGAAAGCCGAACGCATCACTAGCGCGCACGTGCCCGACAACCCGGCCATGACGTTCAGCAACGCCTGGCGCTTCGGCAACGAGGTGGTGATGTCGGGTATGACAGCGCATCCGGCCAGCCAAACCGCCGCCGCCCAGGGCGCACCCTTGAGCACCTACACGCAGACACTCCTGGTGCTGCAAAAACTCGAGGCGCTGGTGAGCGCCGCTGGCGGCCACAAACACAACCTCGTCAAAACCGTGGTCTACCTGACCGACATCAAAGACCGCGAAGAAGTCGGCCGCGCGCGTCGCGATTTTTTTGGCGCGGCTGGGCAAGCGCATTACCCGTGTTCGACGCTGGTTGCCGTCAGCGCGCTGGTG
>JANNYX010000630.1:0-6805 GCA_031410295.1 Rhodoferax sp. | reverse complement strand
CAGCCGGCGCTCTGGATGCGTTCGCCAACGTCGGGCAACCGCCCGGAAACCGCCATCAGGAGCCCGGCCACGGTGTTGTAGCGGCCTTTTTCTTCGTCGGGCAAGGCGTCGATCTGCAGTCGCACCTTGAGCTCAGTGATGGGCATCAGGCCATCCAGCAGCCAGGAGCCGTCGTCGCGACGCGTGGCCCAGGCTTCCACCTGGGTGGTTGGTTGCAGCTCGCCGGTGATGGCCTCCAGCAGGTCGGCCGGCGTCACCAGGCCCTGCACCACGCCGTATTCATCGACCACAAAAACAATGCGGCCCGAGCGTTGGCGCAGTTGCTCCAGCAGTTCCATGCCGCTGAGCGTCTCCGGCACGAAATTGGCCGTTTGGGTGTGTTCGCCGATGGCGTCGGCACTGTCGGCGCCCAGCTGCAGCAGTTTGCCGACACTGATGACGCCCACCACGTCGTCCAGCGAGGTACGGCACACCGGGTACCAGGAATGGGACCGGGTTTCGCCCCAGCCGCGCACCACGTCCAGGCTTTGCCGGGCGTTCTGGGTGGCCTCCAGCCATTCGATATCCAGGCGCGGCACCATCAGCGAGGTCAGGGGGCGGTCATCCAGGCTGAAGACGTTTTGCACCATCTGGTGCTCGTGGTGTTCGATGACACCGGCGTCCACGCCCTCCTCCAGGCTGGCAGAGATTTCCTCCTCGGTCACGGCGCGGGCGGCGTTGGTGTCGATGCGCATCAGCTTCAGCGTGCCCAGCGTGGTGACCGTGAGCAGGCGCACAAACGGCCTGGCCGCCTTGGCCAGCCATAGCATCGGCCGGGCGACCACGCGCGCTACCGGCTCCGGGTACAGCTGGCCGATGCGTTTGGGCACCAGTTCGCCAAAAATGATGGTGGTAAACGTGATGATGGTCACCACCACGGCGGTGGCCGAAATTGCGGCGGCTTTGGACGACACGCCAAACTGCTGCAGCCAATCGGCCAACGGACCGCTGAAAGCCGCTTCGCCAACGATGCCGTTGAGCACGCCAATCGAGGTGATGCCAATCTGCACCGTCGAGAGGAAACTGGTCGGGCGGTCGATCAAGGTGAGCGCCGCCATGGCGCCATGGTCACCCGCCTCGGCCATCGCGTTCAAACGCACTTTGCGGCTGGCCGTAATGGCCAGTTCGGACATGGCAAACACCCCGTTCAACAGGGTGAGAAAAACGATCAGCAGGAATTCCATCAAATGCAGTGGGTGGGGCGTACGGGCGTTTCCAGAAATTCAATGGCCGGAAGGCCGTGCAAGACGCAAACTGCAGACATACACTTGTACGCTCTGGTTTTGCAACGCAACAATGCGCCCGACAATGGGATCTATGGAAACGCCCACATGGCACTTTACTTGATTGGCGACGTGCAGGGCTGTGATGCACCGCTGGGGCGCCTCCTGGAAGCGATCTCGTATTCTCCCAGCCGCGACACGCTGTATGTGCTCGGTGACCTGGTGAACCGCGGGCCAGCATCCGCTGCCGTATTGCGCCGCCTGATGTCTTATGGCAATTCCGCGCAATGTCTGCTGGGCAACCACGACCTGCACTTGCTGGCCTGCGCCCACGGCGTGCGCCAGCCGCATGGCGGCGACACGATTCAGGATGTGCTTGAGGCCAGCGACCGCGAAGCGATGCTGCGTTGGCTACGGCAACAGCGCCTGGCCCTGCTTGGCGAATTCGGACGTCAGGAGATTTTGATGGTGCATGCCGGCGTCCTCCCAGCGTGGAGCGCCGCTGAAACGGCGGCATTGGCCAGGGAAGTGGAAGTCGTCCTGAGCGGCCCCGGCTGGGGCGATTTCCTGCACCAGATGTACGGCAACGAGCCGCGTGCGTGGCGCGATTCGCTCACTGGTTTTGCGCGCTTGCGCGTCATCGTCAACGCCCTGACGCGCATCCGTTTTTGCACGCCTCTGGGCGAGATGGAGTTCGAGGCCAAAGGCCTGCGGGCGATGGACGCGCCAGCAGGATTTGTGCCGTGGTTTGACGTGCCCGGCCGCAAAACAGCCGATGGCGTGGTCGCCTTTGGCCACTGGTCAACGCTGGGCTGGTTGGACCGGCCGGACCTCCTGAGTCTGGATTCGGGCTGCGTCTGGGGCGGCAGTTTGAGCGCGTTGCGTCTGTACGATGGGGTGGGTTCAGCAAACGTGAGCGCCAGCCCGGGTGCGGCACACCGGCCCTTGGGTGAGTTGATTCAGGTCAGGTGCGACGTGGCCTGAGTTTGCGAGGTGGCCTGAGTTTGCGACGTGACCTTAGTTTGGTTGCCACCGGTCAAATGAACTGAAGCTGGATGCACACCCACCGGGTTTCAGTCTCAGAAAAAATCAGCCAATTTTTCGTTTTTTATTAATTTGAAGTAAATAATTGACTATTATACAATCAATATAGCTATTATTATAGAAGCAAACAAATGATTTATTCTGTCGGCCTATTAAGCACTTATGTCATATAAAAATAATCAAAATACATTTACACCGCTTTGAACAACGCTGCCACCCGTACCTTGGTTTTGATATTTGCAGAAATGCTGCGCCCCGCGCGTTTGACGGCCGGCTCCCAGGCCGGTGCGGCGGTCTCGGCGCTGCTGCTGGGCTCATACGGCGTGTCAAAAAACGGGTCGCGTTGAACCGGCGCTGCACGGGCGTAATCGCGTGAGAAATCGCGCCGCGGCGGTCTGGAGAAATCGCGGCCCGGATCACGCGGTGTATTGCGCTCGGCGCCGCGTGAGAAGTCGCGTGCGGCATCACGCGATGAGTCACGTGATGTGTCGCGTGAAATTCCGCGTTCCGCGTCACCCGCATCGGCGCGCTCTTCCTGCGCCTGGTACATGCGCCGCCCGTCGTTGATGCGGCCCTGGCGGCGGATGTCCGGCTGATCTTCTTCAAACTCGATGCCTTCGAGTTCGATCTTGGTTTTGATGAGTTTCTCAATGTCAGCCACCAGGCGGGCATCAGACTTCGACACAAAACTCACCGCCAGGCCAGACTGCCCGGCGCGACCGGTGCGGCCGATGCGGTGCACGTAATCCACGGCATTGAAGGGGATGTCGAAATTGAACACCGCCGGCACGTCCTTGATGTCCAGTCCGCGCGCCGCCACATCGGTGCACACCAGGAGATCGACTTCTCCCTTCTTGAAGGCGTCGAGCGCTTTCAAACGCTCGTCCTGGCTCTTGTCGCCGTGCAGCGCGGTGGCGTTGAGGCCCTCACGTTCAAGCGAGCGCGACAGGCGCGCGCAACCCAGTTTGCTGTTGACAAAAACAAAGGCCTGTTTGAGTTGCCGCTGACGCAGGATCTGGTGCAAGGCGTGGCGTTTGTCGTCGTCGCCGACACTGTAAAAATGTTGCTCCACCGTGCTGGCGGTGGCGTTGGAGCGCGCCACTTCGACCGTGATCGGATCTTGCAAATAGCTGCTGGCTAGGCGCTTGATCTCGGGCGAGAAAGTCGCCGAAAACAGCAGCGTGGTGCGCTGTTTCGGCAAAAAGCTCAGGATGCGCTGCAGGTCCGGCAAAAAGCCGATATCGAGCATGCGGTCGGCCTCATCAAGCACGACATATTCAACCTGGTTCAACACCGCGTTTTTGGCCTCGATATGGTCCAGCAGGCGCCCAGGTGTGGCCACCAGCACTTCAACGCCGCGTTTGAGCTCCAGCGTTTGCGGCTTCATGTCCATCCCGCCAAAGACCACGGTGGTGCGGAGCTGCGTGTGTTTGGCGTAGGCCTTGATGGCCTGGGCCACCTGGTCGGCGAGCTCGCGCGTGGGCAACAGCACCAGTGCGCGCACCGGGTGGCGCGCCGGCGAGGTCGAGGTGTTTTCGTGCTTGAGCAGGCGGTGCAGCAGCGGCAGCGCGAAAGCCGCTGTCTTGCCGGTGCCGGTTTGCGCCGCGCCCATCACATCGCGCCCCTGGATCACCAGGGGAATCGCCTTGGCCTGGATCGGCGTCATCGACTCGTACCCCAGCTCCTTGACAGCGCGCGACAGCGGCTCGGCCAAGTTCAACTGGCTGAAAGCATCCAGTGAAGCGCCCTGATCGGGCGATTGGGGTTCGGGAAACGCCTCTACAACAGCGGGGGTGTCGTCAGTAGGCAACTCAGAAAAGGGTGTATCGAATACGGTTTGGGTCATCGGGGATCACATCAAGGCAACCCTTGATTATCCCCCACCTGCCCGAAATCTGCCGTTCTGGGCCTAAAAGCCGAAATTCAGAGCTGGCGCGCGGCAAAGGTGTCGCACCCCTTGACGCTGCCATTTTGCAAGCCTAGATTGAACCAACGCGTGCGCTGGGCACTGCTGCCGTGGGTGAAACTTTCGGGCACGACGCGGCCACCGGCGCCTTTTTGCAAGGCGTCGTCGCCAATTTTGGCAGCGGCGTTCATGGCTTCCTCGACGTCACCGTTGTCAAGGATCTGGCGCGCGTTTTGCGCGTGGTGCGCCCACACGCCGGCGAAACAGTCGGCCTGCAACTCCAGGCGCACCGAGAGGCCGTTGTAGTCGACCTGGCTGACCTTGCCCTGCATTTGCTCCATCTTGGCGGTGATACCCAGCAGGTTTTGCACGTGGTGGCCGACCTCATGCGCAATCACGTAGGCCTGGGCAAAATCACCGGGCGCGCCGAGTTTGGACTTCAGGGTTTCGTAAAAAGCAAGGTCAATGTAAACCGTCAAATCGCCCGGGCAATAAAACGGGCCCATGGCGGCCTTTCCGGCGCCACACGCGGTTTGCGTGGCACCCCGGAACAACACCAGTTTGGGCTCTTTGTACTGCGCGCCGCCTTTGGTGAAGACGGCCTTCCAGACGTCCTCGGTGTCGCCCAGAACCGTTGCCACAAATTTTTTCATCTGGATATCGGCGGGCGACTGCTGCGTAGGCGCTTGCTGCGTTTGCACCATCGGCGCGCCGTCGCCGCCGCTCAAAATACCGAGAATCGTCAAGGGGTTGATACCGAAGATCCAGCCACCCACCAAGGCGATTGCAATGGTTCCGACGCCGATGCCGCGCCCGCCAATGCGCGGCAGTCCACTCATGCCGCCGCTGTCGCGGCGGTCTTCGACGTTGCTGGATTCGCGGTTGCCTTCCCATTTCATGGCTTGCTCCTGAAGTGCTGATGCACCGACGCACCACCCTGCGCATCGGGTAAATTGCAGCCATGTTAACGCGCCCGCCCACAAAAGCGAAACCCCAGCCGGCAGTCAAAATGTCCGCCAGTTCGAGGCCCCGCCCGGCAACCGTGTTGCTCACCGGATTTGACGCGTTTGGTGGCGACGCCCTCAACCCCAGCTGGCTGGCGGTGCAGGCCTTGCATGGCAAACGGGTTTTGGGGCGCACGCTGGTGGCGGCGCAGTTGCCCACGCGCTTCGACAGGTCATTGGTTGTGCTGAGCAGCCTGCTCAGGCTGCACCGCCCGGACCTGGTGATCTGCGTCGGTCTGGCGGGCGGGCGCAGCGCAATTTCGCTGGAACGCGTGGCCATCAACATCAATGACGCCCGCATCGCCGACAACGCAGGCGAATTGCTGGTCGACATCCCGGTGGTCAAAGGTGGACCTGCCGCCTATTTCACCACCTTGCCGATCAAAGCCATGTTGCAAGCCATCCTTGCCGAAGGCATAGCCTGCGAAGTGTCGCAAACGGCCGGAACCTTTGTCTGCAACCAGGTTTTTTACGGCTTGATGCACTCGCTGGCAATTCAACGCCAGTTCAAGGGTATGCGTGGCGGTTTTGTCCATGTGCCGTTCTTGCCCGAACAGGCCCAAGGCAAGGCCGCCCCCAGCATGGCGTTTGTTGACACCGTGCGGGGCCTGAGCATTGCCGTGCGCGCCGCGTTGAAATATCAGGCGGATGTGGTGTTTGCCGCCGGCGCGATTCAGTGAGATTGAGGCGTTCGACGGGAACGCCCGGCAGACTGTGCGCCGCCAGAGGAACTTATTTTGAAGCCGCAGCGAGAGTGTCGGTAGCGCTGCCTTTGTTGGGTTTGCCTTCTTCATCGGCCTTGCGGTCAAAAGTCAGCAGTTTGCCCATCACAACTTGCATCCAAACCGGATAGGTATACGCCGTGCCTTTATTGTGGTCAATGATGGCGCCGATGCCGCCGCCAAAAAGAATGTTCCCGGCCATGCCAGCATTGGCACGGGAAACGGCCACACCCCGACCTTCTGCCTCGCCGGCCTTGGTGCAGGTAATTTGCAGGTCCTTGCCAGACCGGCGAACGTTGACAGTGGCAGGCGTCTTGACGGACTGCGGACCATAGTCATTTTCCAGCTTGCAATCTGCGTCTTTCACCTCAACGCCAGCCGCATTGAATGTTTCAAACCGAACCGGCACGGTGGTGTCTCCGGTAATGGAAGCACAGCCCACCAAATTGACCAAAACCAAACAAGAAAGCGCAAAGCGAACCGTCATTTGAAATACCCACGTAATTTAGCGAAATTGCTACAAAAATTGTAACGCACTTGACCCATTTTCATTGGGAATTTCAGGGTATCTTGATAAATTTATAGCCAAATTCCGGACAGATTTCACGCTGCGTGAAATCACGCCATCGGCAAGGTCACGCCGACCTGACCTTGGTATTTTCCGCCGCGGTCCTTGTAACTGACTTCACAGACATCGTCCGCGTCGCTTTCAAAAAACAGCACCTGCGCGCATCCTTCTCCGGCGTAAATTTTGGCCGGCAGGGGTGTCGTGTTGGAGAATTCCAGCGTCACATAACCTTCCCATTCGGGCTCAAATGGTGTGACGTTGACGATGATGCCGCAGCGCGCATAGGTGCTTTTACCAAG
>JANNYX010000629.1:0-6288 GCA_031410295.1 Rhodoferax sp. | reverse complement strand
GTGGCCTGGAAAACCATGAACAACAATTCAGGAATGACCACACCTTTGCTAAGGTGGCCGCCATGGCGAACTCGCCTTTCGCTGGGTCAAACATCCCCTTCATAAAGAGCCGGTCAAAACCGCCAATGAAGGCATTGCCCTCGGTGAAGGCCAGGCTGTAGCCGTAAATGAACCATAGAACGACGATCATCGAGAAAGTGACAAGCACTTGCATGAGCACCGACAACATGTTTTTGCTGCGCACCAGGCCGCCGTAAAACAGGGCCAGGCCCGGGATCGACATCATGATGACGAACGCCGTGGCGACGACCATCCAGGCCACGTCACCTTTGTTGGGTACGGGCGCAGGAGCGGCTGACGCCGCGGCAGCCGGGGCAGGCGCGGCTGCAGCGGCAGTGGCAGCGGCCGGCGCCGCAGCGGACGCTGCAGCCGGAGCCGCAGCCTCTGACGACGCAGCCCCAGGTGTGGCCGGAGCCACCGTTTGCGCGACGGCGAGCGCGCCGAAGCCCAGCAAACTGACGCCCAGCAAGAAGGAAGCAATTAATTTTTTCATGGTTTTGTTCTCAATGATTGTGGGCAGCTCGACTAAAGCGCCTCCTTACCAGTCTCGCCGGTGCGGATGCGCACCACCTGCTCCAGGTCGTAGACAAAAATCTTGCCGTCGCCGATCTTGCCGGTGCGCGCGGCGCCTTCGATGGCTTCGATGGCGCGCTCCACCAGGTCGTCGGAAATGGCAGCTTCAATCTTGACCTTGGGCAGGAAGTCGACCACATATTCAGCGCCGCGGTACAGCTCGGTGTGGCCCTTTTGGCGGCCAAAACCCTTGACCTCGGTGACAGTGATGCCCTGCACGCCCATGCCGGAGAGCGCTTCGCGCACTTCGTCAAGCTTGAAGGGTTTGATGATGGCAGTGACCAGTTTCATAAGGTGCTCCTTAAGGTTGCGGCGCTTGGGTCAGAAGCTGTACTTCAGACCCAGGTAAGCACCGTTTTTGCCGATGAATCCGGTGGCGCCATTGAAGGTATTGGTGTAGAAGGGCTGGTTGGCATCGGTGCCAACCACAGCGCCGGTCAAAATGAGGCCGTTGCCAAAGTCTTTGGAAAGCGACAGGGCGTAGTCGGAATAATCACCGACATTGCCGGCGATGTTGGGGATGGTCTGGCGGCCGATGTGCGGCGTCAGCGTGAAGCCGTTGCCCAAATCGAAATTGGCCGAGAGGTCCCAATAACGGCTGCCGCTGCTGTTGAGGTTGCCCAGGAAGTCGCCCAGGCTCTGGCTGTATTTCAGGGTGAACATGGCATAACTCAGGGCAGCGTAGAACTCGCTGGTGCTGGCGTTGGAATACAGGCCGGCGCCCGGCGTGCCGGCAGCGCCAGAATCATTGCCCGGGTACTGGTAGGTGATCAGGCCGATGTCAAAACCAAACCCATTGGCAATTTCGCCCTTGAAACCGCCATACAGGTCGATTTCGATATTGCCGTTGGAGGCACCATTAAATTCCCGCACCCAGCTGACGTTGGAGCCCCAAGCGCCCAGGTAGAAACCGCTCTTGTGCGCGAAATCCACACCGCCTTGCAAGGCCGGGTTGTAGTTGGTTTGCGTCAGGCCACGGAAACGGTAGTCAGTGACCACTCCGACGTTGTAAGACAGCGTGTAATCTGGCTCCGGCGCTTTGGTTTGCGCCACAGCGGCGACGCACAAGAATGAAGCCGTGGCAAGTAAAGACAATGATTTGATCGACATGAAGCGCTCCAGCAGGTTAAGGATGGAAGCTTTCATGCACGGATCGTGCCAATGTAAGCATTTGCCAGTGGGTTGTGGCACAGCCTCCCATTGACGCGCCTAACTAGTCGGAATACCTGTTTTGGTGCGCCTTGTAGGCATTGGCGCTGTCATGCACCAAAATGTTGCTCAGCGCGATCGCACTGTAGCGGTGCGCGTCGGCAGGCTTGTTTGAAGGCACGTTAGAACGCGAACTTTAGTCCTGCCGCCAGGCCCAGTTGGCTGGAGAAGTCGTTTCCGGGCAACAAATACAGGCTTTGGCCGGCGTTGGTGCCCAGTGCGGTAACCGACAACGACAAGCCGTTGGAGAAGGTTTTGCCCAAGGTCAGGGAATAGTCGGTGAACGCAAATGCGCCAACATTGCCGATGTCCTGGCGGCCCAGGCGCGGCGCCAGGCTGTAGCCATTACCAAGGTTGAAGTTGGCTGAGAAATCCAGGTACTGGCTCGCCACCGGTGTGATGGTCCCCAGCTGATTGCTGGTGTTGCGCGCATACTTGGCAGTGAACAGGCCCCAGGTCACGGCGCCGTAAACCTCACTTTGACTCAGGTTGGTCAGACCGGGTGTAGATGCCAAGCGACTGCCCAACGCGCCAACTCGCTGAACCCCCACGTCGAGCCAAAGTTTTTTGTTGAATTCGCTGCGGTAACCGGCGTACAAGTCGGGGCCTGGATCCGCTCTTGCGGCGTCTACATCGGCTGCGCGGTTCATCCGGATGCCGGCGCCCCAGGCGCCCAAATAAAGTCCATTTTTGAGGTTGACGTCCAACCCGGTGGGAAGACTGGCGCCGATGCGGGTCCAGTTGACGGCGCGGTAACGGTTTTCGATGTCGATGGCGCTCGCTTCGGGTGCAAGGCTGTAGGCCCCTTTGCCCTGCGCGAAAGCGGCGCTGCCAGAAAAAAGCAGGCCAGCGCCAAGCGCGGCGGCCACTACTGTCGCGATTTCCCGGCCCGTTGACGTCGTCTTCATCACCTTGTTCCCCCACCGGTCGCAGTACTGGTGTCAATTGATTATGCACACAAGCGGCCAATCTTCAAAGCGGTTTTATTCACGCTTAATGTCAACCAATGTGCAATTTATGGCGTTTAAAATACTGTATAAAACGCCAGCTGTTATTTTCCATAGTGTTCCATTTTCGCGAGTTCCATTGAGCCTAGCCCTTGTTCAAAGCCGAGCCCTGTTGGGTTTGAGCGCCTCCGCCGTCACCGTCGAAGTGCACCTTGCCAATGGCCTGCCCAGTTTTACTTTAGTCGGTTTGGCGGACGTTGAGGTCAAGGAAGCGCGCGAGCGTGTGCGATCGGCCATTCAAAACTCCGGTCTGGAGTTTCCGCAAAACAAACGCATCACCGTCAACCTGGCCCCGGCAGACCTGCCCAAAGACTCGGGGCGTTTTGATCTGCCGATCGCCATGGGCATCCTTGCCGCCTCCGGTCAAGTTGATGCGGCCCGGCTGGCTGGACATGAATTTGCTGGTGAGTTGTCGCTCTCCGGCGAATTGCGGCCGGTGCGCGGCGCGTTGGCCATGAGTCTGGCGCTGCACTCGATGGCCGTCGGCAATAGTGGAGCGACCCAGCCGCTCATCAAGCTGGTGCTGCCGCCGCAAAGCGCCGAAGAAGCGGCCCTGGTGCCCGACGCCCAGGTTTACCGCGCGCGCCATTTGCTGGACGTGGTGGCCCAGTTTTTGCCCTCATCCGCCGATCCGCAAACCAGCTTGCCCTTGCCAGAGCCTTGCACCGGTTGGGCTCGCATTTTGTCGACGCCGCCGGGCCCGTGCGCCGCCTACGCCGACATGGCCGACGTCAAAGGCCAGGCGGCGGCCAAACGCGCGCTGGAAATCGCCGCGGCGGGTGGCCACAGCCTGCTGCTCACCGGCCCGCCGGGCTCCGGCAAATCCATGTTGGCGCACCGTTTTGTCTCCTTGTTGCCGCCCATGACCACGCAGGAAGCCCTGGAGAGCGCCGCCGTGGCGTCGGTCTGCGGACTATTCTCCCTGGCTCAATGGGCCCAGCGCCCCACCGGCAGCCCGCACCACACGGCCAGCGCAGTGGCGCTGGTGGGCGGCGGCTCACCGCCCAAACCGGGTGAAATCTCGCTGGCGCACAACGGCGTCTTGTTCCTCGATGAATTGCCGCTGTTTCCAACCGCAGCACTTGAAGCCCTGCGGGAGCCGCTGGAAACCGGCACCATCACCATCTCGCGCGCAGCGCGGCGCAGCGAGTTCCCGGCACGTTTTCAGTTGATCGCCGCGATGAACCCCTGCCCCTGCGGTTTTCTCGGTTCAACCCACAAGGCCTGCCGCTGCACCCCGGACCAAGTCGCGCGTTACCAGGGCCGGCTCAGCGGCCCCTTGATCGACCGCATCGACCTGCATGTCGAGGTGCCCAACATGCCTTCGGCCGAGCTGATGCAATCCGCCCCGGGCGAAGCCAGCAGCGCCATCCGCGCGCGTTGTATGGCGGCGCGTGAGCGCGCCTTTGCGCGCCAGGGCAAAACCAACCAGGCGCTGCAGGGCAAGGAGATCGACAGCCATTTGTTGCTTGACGCCGCCGCCGCCAAATTCCTCAATGTCGCGGCCGCGCGCCTGGGCTGGTCAGGCCGCAGCACGCACCGCGCGCTCAAGGTGGCGCGCACCATCGCCGATCTGGCCGGCGCGCGCACAACTCAGGTCACCCACGTGGCCGAGGCCATTCAATACCGAAGGTCAGGCAATCCAAACACCTGATCTCGCGCAAGCACTTCATTCAGCGGTTCAGCATGACGACTCAAGCCTGGCTTTGGCTGTGGTCCGTCAGGGCTGGCGTGATTCGAAAAGTACTTCGGGGTAGTGTTTTTCGGGGCGATCAAGGATCTCGGCATCGCGCCCCTGTAAGTGCCGGTCGAAAAACGCCAACGAGTAGGCATTGACGATGTCGTGCGCCCGATGTCCATCGATTGGCCCTGAAAGTCCCAGCTGGGAGGCCAACGGCGTCCAGTTCGGGATGTCAGTGAAGTTGCTGTGGAACATCCCGGGCACGCGCACAAAATACCCTGCGCCCAAAAGACCTTCATATACCGCGCGCATGCTGGTCTGATGGGATTCGATCTCGGCTTCCGGCCACCCGCCGGCTCGTTCCCGCTCGAGCCGCATGCTGGCAACCTCCCGGGTGATCCACATGCCGGGTTGCTGCAGTCCCGTCTTGACCAAATCAGTGGCCATGGGTGCGTCCATCACCAGGCAAGCCTTCAGGCGAGCATCAACCCGGCAAGTTTCTCCCACGACAATGCCGCCCAGGGATATTCCAAAGCTGCCGATACGCTGCAGATTCAACCTCCCGGTCAGGACTCCGCTCGGATCCGCCTGGTCCAGGCCGGCAAGCTGATCCAGCACGAAGCTGGCGTCCTTTGCGAGGTAAGGAATGATGCTGCTGTCTTCCAGCGTCCGGCCGTTAGGCAGCACCATGCCCTTTTGCGACGGCTGCGCCCCGCGCGGCATGTAGCTCGGCCCCACCGCGGCTCGGAACTGCGCCAGATTCAATCCGACAGTCTGATGCCCATCAGGGAACACGACGGCCGAAGCGGCACCTGGCTGGTCGATGGCGACGACGATGTAGCCGTGCGAAACCAGATGCTCGACCTGGTAGGTGTTCATCTGCCGAAACCCGGTAGCGCCTTCCAGGAAGAGCAGCACCGGGTAGCGCGCTTGGTCGACTGCCACAGCTGCCATTGGCATGGCATTGGTGGTGGCATATTTGAAGTGTCCAAAGAGAAAAGCGGGCAGGCCGTGGATGCGGGCAAAGGCCGCGGTGATGGCATCGGCGTTCGGCATGTAAGCGGCGCGCGGCGCTGCCCGATTTTCCTTCGCCGGGTACCAGATCTGCACCAACAGTTGCCGTCGCGCCTTTGCATCGGGGGCAAAAACCTCCGAACGCGATACATCGACCCAGACGTGGGTCGTGGTTCCGATGGCATATTGCCCGCTCGGTGTCGGGAAGCTGAACACGGGGGCAACCAGCGGCAGGGCGACGGACGCCGCGAGCCACGGCAGGCCGAGCCCGACAACCAGCGGCCTCTGGTACTTGCTGCCCGCAGGTCCGCCCGGGTTGGTTGCGTTCTTCAGCATCGAGATGAGGAATACCAGCGCTGCCAGCGCGTACGCTGGGAGCATTTGCCAGCGCGGGCCCTGCGTCACCATTTGGAGCAGGGCAATCACCAACGCGGCGGTCGCCGAAAGACGCATCCAGCGCTCGGCGAGAGACCGCGCGAACATCCAGGTGAACCCGGTCAGCACCAAGACCATCAGCAACAGAGTCTCAAGCGATCGCATCGATTCGCCCGATCAAACGTGTTTGTACCGGGCCAGGGTTGAGGCGCCCCATACCAGCGTGACGAAAGCGGCCGTGAAGGCCATGGCCAGGCCGCCACGGCGCATATCGCAATGGGAGCCGTAGACCGGGAACAGCATCCAGGTGAGGTGTATCGTGGCGTGAACCAGGGCCACCGCAAACACGCTCCCGAAGGTGTTGTTGTA
>JANNYX010000628.1:0-2661 GCA_031410295.1 Rhodoferax sp. | reverse complement strand
CGCGCCCGCCGCCGCCTGCGACGGCCTTGACGAGCAAGGGAAAGCCCAGTTTTTTGGCCTCTTCAATGAGGTGCGTGTCGTTCTGGTTTTCGCCCAGATAACCGGGCGCGCAGGGAACCCCGGCTTCGATCATGCGGCGCTTGGCACGGGCCTTGTCACCCATGGCGTCAATGGCCGAGGCGGGCGGGCCGATGAAGACCAGGCCAGCGTCCTGGCAGGCCTGCGCGAAGGCGGCGTTTTCACTGAGGAAACCGTAACCGGGATGGACCGCATCAGCACCGGTTTTACGCGCGGCGTCGAGCAGTTTTGCCGCCGATAAATAAGAATCAGAAGCCGCAGAAGGGCCAAGGTGAACGGCTTCGTCAGCCTGCAAAACATGCGGCGCGTGGCGGTCGGCATCGCTGAACACGGCAACCGTTGGGTACCCCAGCTTGCGGGCTGTGCGAATGACGCGGCAGGCGATTTCACCGCGATTGGCGATCAGGATTTTTGAAAAAGCCATGGTCAGTACACTGAGCTTAAAACCGCGCCACGCCAAAGGTGTTGCCGTGCAGCGTGCGCCGATCCGCCTCTTGAACAATGTCCAGGCACAGGCCGAGGATGCGCCGCGTGTCGCGCGGGTCGATGATGCCGTCGTCCCACAAACGCGCCGTGCCAAAAAGCGCGGTGGACTGGCTGTCAAGCAGCTTGCGCAGGCCGTCTGACATGGCCTGCAGGGCTTGGTCGTCCACCGGCCTGCCACTCTTTTCCAGCTTGGCGCGGTTGACGATGTCCATCACTTTCGCCGCCTGCGCGCCGCCCATCACCGCGGTGCGCGCCGTCGGCCAGGCGAAGATGAACCGCGGATCGAAACCGCGCCCGCACATGCCGTAGTTGCCTGCGCCAAAGGAGCCGCCGATGACGAACGTGAACTTTGCCACGCGGGCGTTGGCCACCGCCTGCACCATCTTGCTGCCGTGTTTCACCGCGCCTTGTTGTTCCGCCGCGGTGCCCACCATATACCCCGTGGTGTTCTGCAAAAAGACGAGCGGCGTACCGCTTTGGTCGCACAGCTGGATGAACTGCGCCGCCTTCAGCGAACCATTGGGCTGGATCGGGCCGTTGTTGCCCAGGATGCCGACCAGGTGGCCAAACACGCGCGCGTGGCCACACATCATGTCGGGCGCGTAAGTGGCTTTGAATTCGAGAAAGTCGGAGCCATCGACCAGGCGCGTGATGACCTCACGCACGTCATAGGGCTCGCGGTCGTCGGCGGGCACGACACCCAACATTTCCTGTTCGTCGTATTTCGGTTCTGCGAACTTGCCGGGTGCGGCGACGGCATCCCACTTCAGTTTGTCCATCACCTCGCGCGCTTGTGCGATGGCATGGGCGTCGTCTTCACACAGGTATTCACCCAGGCCGGTGACGTTGGCGTGAATCTCGGCGCCGCCCAGGGCCTCTTCATCCGAATCTTCACCCATGGCGGCTTTCACCAGGGGCGGCCCGGCGAGGAAAATTTTGGAGCGCCCGCGCACCAGGATGATGTAGTCCGACAAACCGGCGTGGTAGGCGCCGCCTGCTGTCGAGGAGCCGTGCACCACGGCAATCTGCGGCAGGCCCATCGCCGACATGCGCGACTGGTTGGCAAAACCGCGCCCGCCGTCAACAAAAATCTCGGCCTGGTATTGCAAATTGGCGCCGCCGCTCTCGATCAAATAGATCAATGGCAGCTTGTTCTCCATCGCCAGGCGTTGCGCCCGGTGTGATTTTTTCAGACCCATCGGCGCCACCGTGCCGCCTTTGACGGCGCTGTCGTTGGCGGTGATCAAACAACGGCGCCCCTGCACCACGCCGATGCCGACGATGGAGCCGCCTCCCATGACCGACTTGATGCCGTCGTCGTCGTGCATGGCCAGACCGGCCAGGCGGCTGATCTCCAGAAAAGCCGAGCCGCGGTCGAGCAGGCGCGCCACACGTTCACGCGGCAACAACTGGCCGCGCTCCTCGAAGCGGGCGCGTTTGGATTCCGATTCGCTGATGACGACATTTTCAAGCCGCTGCACTTCTTCGAGCAGGCCCAACATGCGCTGGCGGTTGCGCGCGAAGGTTTCAGACTTGGCGTTAAGGCGGGACAGGAAGACGGGCATGGCGCGGGATCAGATAAATATCTGGTAATAATATCTAGCAACAGTTTTTTATGACAAATAAAATATACTATAGGCCGTCAAATAATATCCATAGTTTGCTATGTTTTTAGATTAATAATATCTACTTTTTTATTCTATATTTTATTCAATATCCGTATTAAACTCTATTTTACACCGTACCCCATGGTCTGTGGCAACCACAACACAATTTGCGGAAACAGCGTCATGGCCAACAACAGCGCCAACAGCATCAGTAGAAAGGGCCAGCCTTCTTTCATCATCTCACCGATGGGGATGCCGGTCAGCGCTTTGGTGACAAACAGCAACATGCCAAATGGGGGGTGAATCAGGCCGATCATCATGATTAGCACCACCAACACGCCAAAGTGAACCAGGTCGACCCCCAGCAGTTTGGCGGCGGGCAGCAGCATGGGCACAAATACCAGCAACAGCACCGAAACATCCAGAAAACAACCCAGCACCAAAAACATCACGTTGACCAGCAACAAAAAACCGGTGCGTGACAACTGCA
>JANNYX010000627.1:0-7167 GCA_031410295.1 Rhodoferax sp. | reverse complement strand
TTCTTCTTTGCCCATCCACTCTCTGGAGTATTGAATGCTGTTCCCCACCACCCTCGTCGGCAGTTACCCGCAACCCGAATGGCTGATCGACCGCCAGAAACTCGCCGGTCGTTTCCCGCCGCGCACGCGCGCCAAGGAACTCTGGCGCGTCGCCGAGCCTTACCTTGAAGAGGCGATGAACGACGCCACCCGGCTGGCGATCAAGGCGCAGGAGGATGCCGGCCTGGACATCATCACCGACGGCGAAATCCGCCGCGAGAGTTATTCCAACCGTTTCGCCACCGCGCTCTCAGGCGTGGATATTGACAACCCCGGCACGGCGCTGGACCGAAGTGGCCACCCGAATCCGGTGCCCCGCGTGGTCGGCCCGATCAAGCGCATGCGGCCAGTGGAAGTCGATGACCTCAAGTTCCTGAAAGCGCACACGAACCGCAAAGTGAAAATCACCGTGCCCGGCCCCTTCACCATGAGCGAGCAGGCGCAAAACGACTTTTACCCGAGTGATGAAGACGCAGCCATGGCTTATGCCGTGGCCGTGCGCGAAGAAATTGCGGACCTGTTTGCCGCCGGTGCCGATGTGGTGCAGATCGACGAACCCTACATGCAATCGCGCCCCGACAAGGCGCGCCAATATGGTCTCAAGGCGCTCAATGCGGCGTTGCAGGGCATCGACGGCGAGACAGCAGTGCACATCTGTTTTGGTTACGCCGCCATCATCCACGCGCGCCCCACGGGGTATTCGTTTTTGCCAGAGATGTATGGCTGCAGCTGCAAGCAGGTGTCGCTGGAAACCGCGCAATCAAATCTGGACTGCTCGGTGCTGGCCAAACTCGACAACAAACGCCTGATGGTCGGTTGCATCAACTTGGATGACATGGCCATCGAGACGCCCCAGACCGTGGTTGACCGCATCAAACGCGCCCTGGTCCATGCCAAGCCGGAAAACATTATTTTGGCGCCGGATTGCGGCATGAAATACCTGTCGCGCGATGTGGCCAATGGCAAGATGCGCGCGATGGTCGAAGCGGCCAAAATCCTGCGTGCTGAATTCAGTTAAACCACTTCATCAGAAAGAATCCCCATGTCTCTCGAAACCAGTGCCCAGGACCTGCCAGCGGCCGTGATTGCCCGCATGGCCAATTGCCAAGACCCGCGTTTCAAGTCCCTGATGAGCGCGCTGATCAAACATATCCATGCCTTCGCCCGCGAAGTGCAACTCACGCCCGACGAATGGATGACAGCGATCCAGTTCCTGACTGCCACCGGCCAGAAATGTGACGACAAGCGCCAGGAATTCATCCTGCTGTCGGACACGCTGGGCCTGTCGATGCAGGTGGTGGCTATCGCCCAGGCCAAAGCCATCGCGGCCAATCCGAATTCGGCGACCGCCACGCCGGCCACCGAGGCCACCGTTCAAGGCCCGTTCTTTTTTGAAGGCGCACCGAAGTTGCCCCTGGGCAGCGACCTCAAGGGTGACATCACCGGCGAACCCGCGCGTTACAGCGGTCGCGTCACCGACCTGTCGGGCAAACCGGTGGCGAATTGCGCTGTGGATGTCTGGTCAAGTGACACCGAAGGTTTTTACGACGTGCAAAAAGGCGCCGACGTGCCGATGCACCTGCGTGCCCAATTCCATACTGATACCGACGGGCGTTACCACTACTGGAGTGTGAAACCGGCCAAATACCCGGTGCCCATCGATGGCCCCGGCGGCCAGATGTTGCTGGCCATGGGGCGCCACCCGTTTCGACCGGGCCACATGCACATGATGCTGCGCAAAGACGGATTTGCGCCGCTGGTCACCCACCTGTTTGACCGCGAAAGCGAATACCTCGATTCCGATGCGGTGTTTGGCGTGCGCGACAGCCTGATCGTCGACTTCAAAAAACACCCGGCTGGCAAAGCACCCGACGGCCGTGAGCTCAAGGGGCCATGGCTCAGTTGTGACTACGACTTCAAACTCGTGCCCTTGGTCTGACCATTTGAACCAGTCATCATGAAGATCGGCAAATCAATCGCTCCGAATTCGGCCATTTCGACCGCCAATGCCGACACCATCGTGGTGCGTGGCCAGGACTTGTGTCTGGACCTGATCGGCCAGATGAATTTCGGCGACTATTTCTATTTCCTCCTGACTGGCAAGAAAGCCGACGCGAAGATGAGCGCCTTGCTCAATGCCTGCATGGTGGCCATTGGTGAACACGGCATGGTGCCCAGTGTGCAGGCGGCGCGCATGACGCTCGCTGCGGCGCCGGATGCGATGCAAGGCGCCGTGGCGGCCGGAATTCTGGGGTGCGGCAGCGTCATTTTGGGCGCTTCTGAAACGGCAGGGCGCCTGTTTCTGCAAATCGACGCCGAGGCGGCAAACCATGGTGGCGACATCAACGCGGCGGCGCACAAAATAATCTCTGCGCTTCGTGCCAACAAGCAGTCGGTGCCGGGTTACGGCCACCCACTGCACAAGGACCTGGACCCGCGGGTGAAAGCGCTCTACGACTTGTCCAAAAAAGTGGGCGCAGGCCAGCGCTTCGTTGATATTTCACTTGCGGTTGAAAACGCCATTCCCGGCATCGTTGGCAAGGCGCTCAAACTCAATGTGTCGGCGGCGATTCCGGCGGTGCTGCTCGGTGTCGGGTTTCCGGTCAATGCGCTCAAGGGTGTGCCCATGCTGGCGCGCACGGCGAGCCTGATCGCCCACATGAGTGAAGAACTTGAGAACCCGATCGGTTTTGCGCTGTCAAACGAGGCTGTCGCCAATGAACATTACACCGGTGAAGTGCCCGCAGGTTTCGCCACGTCTCCGCACCCATAATTTCAATTCCGATCACGGCGTTCACGCGACCCTGAGATCACTTCAACACCTCATAGTAGGAGACAAACCATGAAAAAATTGAAAACACTTTTGACCCTCGCAGCGTCTGTGATTGGCGCGGCGGCCCTGATGCCGCTGGTAGCGCAGGCCCAGGGCGCCCCGGTGCGCATCGGCAGCACGCTGGCGCTCACCGGGCCGCTTTCAGCGACGGCGATGACGCACAAACTGGTGGGCGAGATTTATGTCGAGCAGTTGAACGCCCGCGGTGGCTTGCTTGGCCGCAAAGTCGAATGGATTGTGAAAGACGACCAGTCCAAGCCCGACCTGGCGCGCACCCTGTACGAGCAACTAGTCACCTCCGACAAAGTCGATCTGCTGATTGGCCCGTATGCCACCGGCGCGATTTTGTCGGCCATGGGTGTGGCGCAGCGCTACAACAAGGTGCTGGTGCACCACACCTTCGGCATCCCGTCACTTTCCAAATACGACATGGCCTTCCCGGCCTGGTCTTTAGGATCTGACCCGGGCAACACGGTGCCTAATTCGGTGTTTGACGCGCTGGCCGCTTCGCCGAAACCGCCGAAAACCATTGCCATCGTCACCAGCAAATTCCCGTCGATCCACTTTATGTCTTTGGGAGCCCGCGAGGTTGCCAAAAAGCGTGGCCTGCAGGAAGTGTTGTTCCTCGAATGGGAATTTGGCAACCGTGATTTCGGCCCGATTGCCGCGCGGGTGAAAGATGCCAAGCCCGACCTGGTCTGGATGGGCGACATCGCCCTGGAAGGCAATATGTTGCTCGACGCGATGAAAAAGATCGACTACACGCCGCCATTGCACTTCCACACTTACCCCGCGCCGGGTCCCATGACCAAGTCGCCCGACGGCAAGGGGGCCATTTCATTGACGATTTTTGAAGAACACGCACCGTTCAGCGACAACGCCCAAGGCGCGGCCTTTATCAAGACCTTCAACGACCGCGCGGCCAAAGCCGGTCTGCCTGATACCTCTGTCGAAGTGCAAGCCGCAGCGTCTTTCTCGGCCTGGCAAATTCTTGAGGCCGGTATTGTGGGTGCAAAAAGTTTTGACGACAAGGCCATTGCCGCGTACCTGAAAGCCAACCGCATTGACACCATCCACGGCAAGTTGCGCTTCAATGGCCCCGGCAATTATGGCGACGACCTGATGAAAATCAAACAGGTGCAAAACGGCAAGTGGGTGGTGATCTGGCCGCAGAGTTATGCTGCGCCCGGGGCCAAACTCCAGGTTCAATGAGTCTCTTGGGTAGGTTCAGAAATTCGCCCGGACGGATGAATTGATGACGATGCCCAGTTTCAACTTGCTGGCCCAATCGATCCTATCCGGCATTTTTATTGGCAGCCTGTATGGGCTGGTCGGGTTGGGACTGGGCCTTACCTGGGGCCTCCTGCGCCAGATCAACCTGGCGCATTTCGGTTTCGTGTTTCTAAGTGCCTATGCCAGCTATCACATGGCGACAGTGTGGGGCGTGGACCCGCTCCTTAGCCTGTTGGTCTTGCCACCGCTGTTTTTTCTGCTGGGTGTGGCGATGCAATGGCTGCTGGCCAAATTCGCGATCACACCCTTTAATTCTCTCTTGGTCACCTTTGGCTTCACGGTGATGATCGAAAGCCTGGTGCAGGGCCTCTGGACGGCTGATTTCCGCCGCCTGGAGAGCCACTACAACGACCAGAAATTTGTCATTGGTGGCCTGTATTTCCCGGTGCCCGAGTTGATCACGCTGCTCTTGGCCTGCGCCTTGTGTATCGCCGTGTGGGCCGCGATGCGGTACACCGACCTGGGCAAGGCGCTGCGGGCCATGGCTGAAGACGGCCCGATTGCCACCGCGTTTGGCATCAACCAGCGCGGTCTGTCTCTGGTTCTCTCGGGTGTCTGCGCGGCGCTGGCGGCGGTCGCGGGCATTTGCCTGGCCTTGACTTTCACACTCACCCCGTCACAGATATTCGCCTGGGTGGGGGTGGTGTTTGCCGCTGTCATGCTCGGGGGCCTGGGCAGCGCGCTGGGGCCGCTGTTGGCGGGCATTTTCATCGGGGTGAGCGAAGCTGTCACGATGGCCGTTGCGGCACCGGCGTGGGCGCCCATCGTCTCGTTTTCGCTGTTGATCGTGATGTTGCTGTTCAAACCGGTCAAGCGCGCCGGCTGATGGGCGAGGCGGGGCGGTCATGAACAAGACCTTGGCCGGCATACTGGCTGCCGGGCTGGCGCTGGGCGTGGTGCCCTGGATCGGCCTGCCGGCGTTTTACGAGTCGTTCCTTTACCTGATCTGCCACTGGACCATCCTCGCCCTGTCGTGGAATATTTTGTCAGGCTATTCGGGCTATTTCTCTTTCGGCCACGGTGCCTTTTTCGGCATTGGGCTGTACACCTCGGCCGGTTTGTCGGCCAATTTGAACTGGCCCTTCCTGTTGACCTTGCCAATGGCGGCGCTGGTGGCAGCCTTGCTCGGACTGGCGCTCGGCGCCGTGGTGTTCCGGGTGAAAGCCGTGCGCGGCGAGTTGTTTGCCCTGCTCACCCTGGCCATCACCTTTGTCGTGGCCACCATTGTCCTGAACACCCGAATTGACGGCGGGCCGGGGGTGTCGTTGGCCGGTGTTGCCGTGCCCCAACTCGGGCCGTCTGCACCGTCGTCGATTTACCTGATGGCGGTGGCGGCCACGGTCCTCACCGCGCTCATCGCCTGGAAGGTTCATTCCTCCAAACTCGGCCTGGGCTTGTTCGCCATTCACGACGACGAAGACGTGGCCGAGGTGATGGGGGTGCCCACCCTGCGTTACAAGTTGATGGCGTTTGCGCTCTCGTGCGCACTGGCTGGCCTGGCGGGTGGCATCCACGCTTTGTTCGTCAACTACGTCACGGTGGGCGAAACCTTCAATATCACCGTGCCGCTCACGGTGGTGCTGATGAGTGTGTTGGGCGGCACCCGGTATTGGGTCGGGCCTGCGGTGGGCGCCGTTGCGATCACCTGCTTATTGTTTGCATTCTCCACTGGCAGTTCGCCGGTCATCGGGCGGGCGGTGTTTGGTGCGGTGCTGGTGGTGGTGATCCTGTTCATGCCCAACGGCATTTTGGCGATGCTCGACAAGTGGCGGACCCCAAAAAACCAGGCGACTGCGAAAGCGCCTGAGCCTGAGCCTGATCAGCATGACGCCCAACAGCCTGCCCTCGTTTCAGCGCCCCCCGCAGCAGCTCTGCCTGCAGCCAGAAAATATGACGCCGCCAAACCTTTGCTGGAAGTCACGAATCTGGTGAAGGCATTCACCGGCGTGCGTGCGCTCGATGGTGTCAGCCTGAAGGTCTACAGCGGTGAGATTCTCGGCTTGCTTGGCCCCAATGGGTCAGGGAAATCGACTTTCATCAACCTGGTCAGCGGCCACTTTCCGGCAACCTCGGGGCAAATAATGTTGGAGGGCTGCGACCTCACCCGCCTCAGTGCCCACAGGGTGGCGCAGTCGGGCATTGCCCGCACCTACCAGATCCCGCGCCCCTTCGCGCACATGGACGTGCTGCAAAACGTCGCCCTGGTCGGCATGTTTGGCGCCGCTGCGTTGTCACGCGCCGCAGCCGAACGGGAGGCCTGGAAGTGGCTCGATTTCACCGGCCTGGTGGCCAAGGCCCACGCCTTGCCCGACGACCTGAACCTGCACCAGCGCAAGTTTCTGGAACTGGCCCGGGCCCTTGCCGCCAAGCCCCGGCTGGTGCTGCTTGACGAGGTGCTCTCCGGCCTCACGCCGGGTGAAATCAAAGACGCCGTGGCGCTGATCCGCCAGATCCGCGCGCAAGGCACCACCATTGTGTTTGTCGAACACGTGATGCACGCGGTGATGGCGCTGGTGGACCGTATCGCTGTGCTGAACCACGGCAAGTTGCTGGCCGAGGGCGATCCAAAAACCGTGATGAAAAACCCGCAGGTGATGACGGCCTACCTGGGAGCAGCGCATGCTTGAGTTGTGCGACATCAAAGTCAGTTACGGCGCCGCGCCCGCCCTGTGGGGCATCAGCCTGGAAGTGCGAACCGGTGAACTGGTGTGTGTGGTGGGGCCCAACGGCGCGGGCAAATCGACACTCATCAACGCGATCGCAGGATTACACAAAGCCAGCGCGGGGGTCTTGACGTTCAACGGGCAAGACCTCTCCGATTTGCCCAGCCACCAGTTTTGCGCCAAAGGCATAGCCATCGTGCCCGAAGGCCGGCGTCTGTTCACGGGCATGACAGTGTTGGAAAACCTGGAGCTGGGCAGCTTCATCACATCGGCCAAAACACATCGCAAGCAATCACTCGAGCAGGTCGTGACGCTTTTCCCCGCACTCAAGGAAAAGTT
>JANNYX010000626.1:0-5977 GCA_031410295.1 Rhodoferax sp. | reverse complement strand
AGGACTCGGCGCTGCGATCACCTTTCATGTCGCCAGACTTGTACGCCGTCAAATGCAGCTCGGCCCGGACTTCAAAAAACTCATCCAGGTTGCTCGACACGATACACAGGTAACGCAGGCGTTCGGTCAGCGGCACGTCTTCACGGTAAGCCCAACTGAGCACCCGTTCGTTGAACGCCAAAATGCTGCGGTCGCGGTCCAGCAAGGCGATGTTTTCAGGGGGAATCATGCTTGCGCCCGCATCCACGGATTGGGTCACGGTGGGCGCGTCCGGGCTCGTTTTACTCATGCAGCATTGTTAAATTGCATTGTGACGAATTTGTGACTGTTTTGTACCGAGTTCCGAGCCTGGGCCCTTTGCCAACACGGGGTCCGGCGCCATCAATCAACCACTGGAATCATGGTTATAATTCAATTATTCAACAATTATTGAATTATGGAATCAAAACCTGTTGACCTGGACTTTGCCGTCCGCTCCCTGTCCGCCCTGGCCCAGCCACACCGTCTGCAAACTTTTCGCGCGTTGGTGGTCGCTGGCCTTCACGGTTTGACGCCCAGTGCAATTGCCGAGCAAATTGGCGCCTCGAACAGTGCCTTGTCTTTTCACCTCAAAGAGTTGACTCATGCTGGCATGGTGACTTGTGAGCCGCGTGGCCGCAACCTAATTTACCGAGCCAATTTCATGCAAATGAACGCCCTGCTCGGGTATTTGACCGAGCACTGCTGCCAGGGTGCCTCGTGTAAAGTGGCTGACGCAGCCTGCGTGAACTGACTGGAAGTTAGCCGTGAACATCGCCAACTTACTCAACCAGGGCTGCCAATGCGTGACGCTCAACCCAGCGCGCCTGCGCCATGAGCTGACCCGCGACGCCAGCCTCAAAGATGTCGCCGCCAATTTGCCGCAAACCCATCCGCACCTGTTTTCGGGCAGCGTGGTGTTTGTGACCACCGGCACTTATGACGCCATGGCGCAGGCAATCGGCGCCATTGAACGCGTCATGGCGCTGCCCGCGTTTGAGGCCCACGCGCTGGCGCATGCACCCGCCATCGCGCGACATAAGTTCGGTCCGCACAGTGTTTTCATGGGATATGACTTTCACGTCGATGCAAGTGGGGTTGAAGGTGCGGGCAAGGCCGCGCAACCGCGTCTGATCGAAATCAACACCAACGCCGGTGGCGCGATGCTCAGCGCCGCGCTGGCACGTTCACAACGCAACTGTTGCCGCCCCATGGCCAGTGGTTTGAACTACAACACCCAGCTGGACGCGCTCGACCAAACCTGGTTTGACATGTTTCAAAACGAGTGGCGCCTGCAACGGGGTGACGCGCCCTTGCGCCACGTCGCCATCGTCGACGACACGCCACACAGCCAATACCTGGCGCCCGAATTTGCAATGTTCCGCCAGCTTTTCCAAAGCCGCGCTGTGCAGGCCCATGTTGCGGCGCCGGAACAACTGAGCTGGCGCGACGGCCGGCTCTGGCTGAAAGATCCGCTGGACAAAACGCTCAATCCCGACGCTACCCCAGGCCCTATCGCCGCCCCCATCGCCGCGCCCATCGACCTGGTTTACAACCGCCTGACTGACTTTGACTTGAGCCAGCCCGCCCACCAGGCCCTGCGCCAGGCTTACGAGAGTGGCGCGGCAGTGGTGACACCGCACCCACGGGCGCACGCGCTGCGCGCCAACAAAGGCAACCTGGTGACCCTCTCGGATGACGCGTTGTTGAGCCGATGGGGCGTTCCCGTGGCTGACCGGCAAATCCTGCGCGCATCGGTTCCTCACACCCAGCTGTGTTCTGAACTGCTGGCGGCCGGGGGCGAAGACGCCTTGTGGGCCAATCGCCGCAACCTGTTTTTCAAACCGCTGGCCGGTTATGGCGGCAAAGCGGCTTACCGGGGCGACAAACTGACCAAACGCGTCTGGCAGGAAGTGCTGGCGGGCGACTTTGTGGCGCAGGCGTTTGCGCCACCGGGGCAACGCGTGGTGGCCGTGGACGGCGTTGACGTCGCGCTCAAATTTGACATCCGCGCCTACACCTACGAGGGCAAGATCCAGCTGCTCACGGCGCGGACCTACAGCGGGCAGACCACCAATTTCCGCACACCCGGTGGCGGCTTTTCACCGGTGCTGGTGGTGCCGCAATTGCCGGTTGACAGTAGTTCGCGGTTGCCGATTGAAGCAGCCGCCAGCGCGCCTGCGCCTTGCGCCTGTTGAACACCCGGCAGCCTTCTGAAGCATAGCCAATTTCCAATCGCCAATCACTGATCGCGCATCAACACCTGGCGCCAACCCATGCTTTTCAACTGAACATGACCCATCGCCCCACCCATGTGCTCTTCTTGTGCACCCATAACTCGGCCCGCAGCATTCTGGCTGAAGCCACGCTGAACCACATTGGCCAAGGCCGCTTCAGGGGCTTTTCTGCGGGCAGCAGCCCCAGGGCGAACCAAGAGCCTAACCCGGTGGGCCTGCAGGTGCTGAAGTCGGCAGGTATTTCAACCGAAGGGCTGTACAGCAAGGGCTGGGAAGAATTCGCCAAACCCGGCGCACCGGTGATGGACGTGGTGATCACCGTGTGTGACGACGCCGCCGGCGAAGTCTGCCCGGTCTGGCCCGGTCACCCGGCCACCGCGCATTGGGGCTACGCCGACCCATCGGCCGTGCCCGGCGCCGACGAAGACCGCTGCAATGCCTTTCGCAACACCTTGCATGCGATCCGCCGCCGGCTCGAGCTGCTGGTCAACCTGCCGCGGCAGAGTGTGGAAAAACTGGCGATTCAAAACACGGTACGCGGGATGGCGCAATCTTGAGCGCGCCAACGACAGGGGCCACCCCAGAACCCACCCCACGACCCACTCCACGACCCAGCCTCACCCAAGCCCTGACGGCCGAGTTCGCCGGAACAGCGGCCTTGTTGTGCGCGGTGATCGGCTCGGGCATCATGGCCGAACGATTGAGCGGCGGCAACAACGGCGTCGCACTGCTGGCCAACACCCTGGCGACGGTGTTTGCGTTGTATGTGTTGATCGAAACACTGGGGCCGGTGAGCGGCGCGCATTTCAACCCGCTGGTGACGCTTGTCATGTGGTCAAAGGGTCTTATGGCCGTCGAAAACAAAGCGAAGTATGCTATTTTTTATATAGCATTTCAGTTGTCAGGCGCAGCCCTGGGCGCCTGGCTGGCCCACGCCATGTTTGACCTGCCGATCCTGCAAACCAGCGCCAAACTTCGCGGTGGTTTTGACGCCGCCGGCCAGTTCACCGGCTGGGGCCAGTGGTTGGCGGAAGCTGTGGCCACAGCGGGCCTGCTTTTTGTCATTCTGCGCGCGCCCGAAGGCAAAACCAGCGCCTTGGTGGCGTGTTTCATCGGCGCCGCGTATTGGTTCACCGCCAGCACCTCGTTTGCCAACCCGGCCGCCGTGTTTGGGCGCATGTTGAGCGACAGCTTTGCTGGCATCGCGCCGGCCAGCGCACCCGCCTTTGTGCTCGCAGAATGTGCCGGCGCCCTGGCCGGCGTATGCTTGGCGCGCAGGCTCCATCACCGGCCCTGAACTTCAAGCCGTGTCAAATGGCTGATGGATGAATGACGACCCTTTCGCCGCGCCCGCCTCTGCTGCCGCAGTCAACGTCGCTGTTGCCGGCGCCGCCTTTGCTGCAGCTGTTGCTGGCACTTGGCATCGCGCTTGTTTTGCATTGGGTCGCTCTGACCTGGCTCCTGGCGAATATGCCCGTGCTGCGGCCCTTGGTCAGCATGGCGGAGCCGATGTTCACCCGCCTGCTCGAACCAACCCCACCGCCGGCCGTTGTACCTGCGACTGGCGTGCTGGCTGCGGCCCAACAACCACCCAGGAGAAAGCCGCAAGCAAGGACCGTGGCCAGACCCGCCGTCGAGGCGGCGGATGCCACGCCGGCAAAGCTGCCTGCGCCAGACCTCGCCACCGACGCGCCCACCAGTGCTCAAGAGGGCGATCCCACAGCAAAAATCCCACCTCTTGTACCGACTCCGACACCTGCGGCTGAGTTTGAACCTTCATTGCCAGCGCCGTCGAACACTGCCCAGCCCGCCAGTACGGCGTTGATCGACAACCCCGTCGCTCGGCCGCTGGACCCCTGGCCGCCCGATACCCGCTTGAGTTACCGCCTGGGTGGCTATTACCGCGGTGAACTGCATGGCAGCGCCCGCGTGCAGTGGCAACGCGAGAACGCGCCGGGTCCATCCGCGCCATATTCAGCAGCGCCCCCTGCGACGGCAACAACACTCGCCACGTCCCCCGCCACCTCTCCCGCCACCTCTCCCGCCACGTCTCCCACTACGTCCCCTGCCACGTCTTCAGCAACGCCTCTTGCCATGTCCCCCGCGACCTCTCTTGTCACGGCTGTTGCCGCTGCTGCTGCCACCTCACACACCTCAGAGCCAGCCGTGCGCCCCGTCAACTACCAGGTGATGTTGACCGTCAAGGCCGCCGGTTTGACGCTGGCCACCCTCACCAGCCAGGGCGAGGCCACTGCTGCCGGCCTGGTGCCGCGCGTCTATGAAGAACAAGTGCCGGGCGGATTGCGCCGTGCCGAATTCAACGACGGCCAGGTCAAGTTCCAGAACGGCAACGTCGCCCTGTTGCCCGCCGGCGCGCAAGATACGGTGAGCCATTTTGTCGAGCTGGCGCAGCGTTTTTCCAGCGGGCGCGAGCGTCTGGCGGCGGGCGCGCAGGTGCATGTCTGGCTGGCGCGCCCGGGTGGGCTGGACGAATGGATCTACGACGTCGGCGACGAAGAGACCTTGCAAACGCCGGAGCTGGGCGCCATCCAGGCCTTTCACCTGACGCCCAGGCCTCTGGCCAATCCGCGCGGCGCCATCACCGCTGAATTGTGGTTTGCGCCAAGCCTGCAGTACCTGCCGGTCAGGGTGCGCATCGTGCTCGGTGGCGGCGACTTTGTCGACTTGATGATTGAGCGGATTGAACAGTCAGAGGTGGCGCCAACCATCAAATAGTGAATACTAATAATTTCTAACAAATTACCACCATATAGGCCGTCGAATGATATCATTTGTTTGATATACTATTTATAGCGTATTTGTATGTTATTTATACATTAAATTATATACAATTTCATTTGAACGGCTTTTTTTCTGATTTAAATGAATGCTGCCTGCAACCGTTACACGCCAACTGCGTTCGCGCGCCACACTGTGCGATGGCCCGCAGGCGACTCACGCTGAAAGAGGCGCTCGATACAATCAAATTCGCATTTATTTGACCAGCTTTTTTAATCCATTTCATTGTTGATTCACTGGAGACGCGCCGCATGCCTCAGGTAACTTTTATCGAATTCAACGGCACGGCCCACACTGTCACGGCTGAAAACGGCCTCTCGCTGATGCGCGCGGCAGTCGACAACAACGTGCCCGGCATCGATGCCGATTGCGGCGGCAACTGCGCCTGCGCCACCTGCCATGTTTACATCACGCCCGGGTGGCAAGGCAAAACCGGCGACCAGGCCGACATGGAAATCGCCATGCTGGATTTCGCTGCCGAAACCAAACCCAATTCACGCCTGGCCTGCCAGATCGAAATGAGCGACGCATTGCATGGCCTGGTGGTCACCATGCCCGAAGGCCAACACTGACTCAAAATTGCCAAGTGGCCCAGAATTGAAGGAGAAGCACCATGGACTATCCCCACGACACCCGCAACTTCGGCCGTGAAGAAGCCTTCACCATGCCCGTCGAAGACATCGACGTGAGCAATGCCTTCTGGTTTCAGAACGACACCGTGGGCCATTTCTTCGAGCGACTGCGCCGCGATGACCCGGTGCACTTCATGGAAAACCAGCGTTATGGCCGCTTCTGGTCGGTGACCAAATACAAAGACATCATGCAGGTGGACACCAACCACGGCATCTATTCCAGCGACTGGACGCAAGGCGGCATCGCGCTGGCCAATTTGCCGCTGGACCAGCACCTGCAGATGTTCATCG
>JANNYX010000625.1:0-2341 GCA_031410295.1 Rhodoferax sp. | reverse complement strand
TCATCATTGTGCTGGCCACCGTGCCCGTGTTCTTCATGACTGGCTCTTCGGTCGCATTCTTTGAACCTTTGGCCTGGTCGTATCTTCTGGCCGTCGTTGCCTCGATGGTGGTCGCTTTGATCGCCACACCGGCATTGTCAGTTGTATTGCTGGACGGCTCACCGGCGAATGGCGGGAACGGGTCCGGAATTGTGGGACGACTTCAAGGTGGCTACGAGCGTATCGCTGCAGGTACATTGCGTTTGGCAATGCCCGCCCTGCTCGTGGCCCTGGTTTCGATCCCCGCGGCTTATTTGATCTGGACGCAGATGGAGCGCTCGCTGGTGCCCAGTTTCAAAGAGACCGACGTGTTGATCGAGTGGACCGGTTCCTCCGGTACGTCATTGACGGCAATGAACCGCTCGACAACGGCCCTCATCAAGGACTTGCGCGCCATCAAGGGCGTGCGCAATGCCGCAGCACACGTCGGGCGCGCGGTACTCGCGGATGACGCCAAGGATGTCAACTCCGCAGAAATCTGGGTCAGCATCGATCCAGCAGCGGACTATGACGACACCATGGATGCAATGCGTGAGGTCATTACCCAGTACCCTGGCATGCAGGGCGAACTGACGACATTCCTTTCCAAGAAGCTCCGAGGCGCCCTGACAGGCGCCGACGATCAAATTACGGTGAGGGTGTACGGCCATGACGTCGGCATCATCCGCGCCAAAGCGGAGGAGATCAGGGGTGTATTGTCGAAAATTGACGGAATCCAGAACGCCCGTGCTGAGGTTGCCGAAGACAAAACGACCATCGAAGTCAAGGTCGATCTGGAAAAGGCAAGAGCGTACGGCTTAAAACCTGGCGACGTTCGGCGCGCTGCGTCGTCGATGGTGGCGGGCATCACCGTCGGGGCTTTGTTTGAGGACCAAAAAGTGTTCGACGTGGTGGTTTGGGGCGTGCCTGAAGTGCGCGCCAATCTGGCCACCATTCGCGACTTGTTGATTGACGTTGATACACCAAAGGGAACTCAGGTGCGCCTGTCCGACGTGGCTGACGTAACTACCGTTTCAGCGCCAGGGGTGATACGCCGCCATGGGGTATCGCGGCGCATCGACATCTCTGCCGATGTCAACGAAGACTTTGACCTGGCCACCGTGTCACGCGAAGCCGCGAGCCGGATTAAAGAAGTCAACTTCCCATTTGAATACCACGCTCAGGTGTTGGGCGAACACTTCTCGCGCCGGGCCTCACTCAAATCTCTGGGCAGCTATCTGGCAGGTGCGGCGTTGGTTTCGTTCTTGGTGCTGCAAGCGGCACTGGGAAGCTGGAGACTGGCGTTGCTGTCAATACTGAGCATCCCGTTGACTGTTCTGGGCTGCCTGGTGGCAGTAGCCATCGGCGGCGGCGAGTTCACCTTGGGGTCGTTGTTGGGCATTGGTGGCGCAATGGCACTTTCGGCCCGAAATGGCATTTTGCTGGTTCGCCATTTCCATCACCTGGAGAAAACTGGCGCTGAGTCGTTTGGTGAGGCGCTGGTGTTGCGTGGAGTGCGCGAACGGTTTATGCCCATCGCAACGAGTGCGCTGGCGCTGATGTTGTTTTTCCTGCCGTTCGTGTTGTTAGGCAATACGGCGGGTCTTGAAATCGTCCATCCAATGGCTGTTGCGGTGCTTGGCGGTATCTTGGCATCCACCTTGATCACACTGGGAGTCATTCCTGCTTTGTTCCAAAGGTTTGGCTCGGGAGCCTCGTCAGGCGCAAGTCTTGACTTGAAACCGGCAGGCGCGTGAGCGACAAAAAAACGGAATGGCAACAGGCAGAAACCCAATTAAGGAGAGTGTTGATGAACAAGCAATTTCAACTGTTAGCTGCGATATCGGCAACCGTGGCAATACTTGCCGCACCAGGCGCAACCTTGGCGGCCGGGGACGCGTCCGCGGCCCCTTCCGGCAAGCGAGACCGGCCAGCCAGGGTAGAAGTCATTGAGGGGTCGAAGCTGAAACGCGTCATCGTGACCGAGATGGCGGCCAAACGGCTGGATATCCAGACCGGCGAGGTTGGCAAAGACGGCGCTGACCAATTGTCTGCACCTTACGCTTCCATCCTGTACGACATCGGTGGCGGCACGTGGGTTTACACCATGCCTCAGGCACTGACTTTCGTGCGCCAAAGCGTGGTCGTGCAATCAATCAAGGGTGAAAAGGCCTTTCTGAAATCGGGACCTTCCGCCGGCACGAAGATCGTCACCGTCGGAGTGGCGGAGTTGTATGGTGCCGAAAAAGGTGTTGGGCATTAGCGAAAAACATAAACGTGGGGCAATAAGCGCCCCGGGAGGATACGGTCATGATGCGATGGA
>JANNYX010000624.1:0-1866 GCA_031410295.1 Rhodoferax sp. | reverse complement strand
CGCCGGGTTCAGCGCCTTGATCGCCGGATCGCTCCACTTGGTGATCTTGCCGAGGTAAATGTCACCCAACACTTGGCCGTTGAGTTTGAGTTGTCCGGGTGTGATGCCAGCAATGTTGACCACGGGCACGACACCACCGATCACGGTCGGGAACTGCATCAGTCCCTTTTTGGACAACTCCTCATCGGTCAGTGGTGCGTCGGACGCGCCAAAATCAACTGTCTTGGCTTCGATCTGCTTCAAGCCGGCGCCTGATCCGAATGATTGGTAATTGATCTTCACGCCGGTGGCCTTGTTGTAGTCCGATGCCCATTTGGAATACAGCGGGGCCGGGAAACTTGCACCGGCGCCGGTGACATCCTGGGCGAAGGTAATACCGGGAATGGCAACACCGATCAGCCCGGAAATTCCGATCAACACGGTTTTGAATTGGATGTTCATGGATGGCCTTTCAAAGGTGGAAATACTTGGGCAGAGCGAGTTGTCGTTCCGCATTGAGGCAAATATAAGAGGGCTTTGTGACAAGGCCGTGACACGCTTGCCGGTTGCCGACGGTTCTTGAAGAGCACAGTGAAACCATCATGGCAGTGGCACAATAGGCACGAGATTGGCGGCCAGTCCTACTTTATGCCCATCAAATGCAAGCCTCGTCAGCTTCATTTTTCATAGCAACGGAATTTCCCCCACACGCTTTCCCAATGCAAAACGGAACCCGCCTCGCCGCTGTTGATTTGGGCTCCAACAGTTTCCGCCTCGAAATTGGACGGGTGGACCATGGCCAATACGTCCGTACCGAATACCTGAAGGAAGCGGTGCGCCAGGGCAATGGGATGGATGAAGACCGCAACCTGACACCCCAGGCGATGGCACGCGGTGTTGAATGTCTGGCGCGTTTTGGTGAACGCCTCGCGGGCTTCAGGGCATCGGAAGTGCGCGCCGTCGCTACCCAGACCCTGCGTGAGGCACGCAACCGCGAGCAGTTTCTGGCCGAAGCCAAAAAAGCGCTGGGATTCGCGATAGAAGTGATTTCCGGGCGCGAGGAAGCGCGCCTGATCTACCAGGGTGTCAGCCAGCTCTTGCCCGCCGGCAGCGAGCGCCGTTTGGTCATCGACATTGGCGGACGCTCCACCGAGTTGATCCTGGGTGAAGGCGCGACACCCAAGTTGATGGAGTCCTACCGGGTTGGCAGCGTGGCTTGGTCCACCCGCTATTTTGCGCAGGGCCAATTCAGCAAAAAGGCGTTTGACAGCGCCGAGATTGCTGCCAAAGCCGTGCTCGATGAATGTTTGAGCACGTACCGGCGCGAGCTTTGGGATGTCGCCTATGGCTCGGCCGGCACGATCAGCGCCGTCGGTGACGTGCTCCAGGCCGCGGGATGGCCGAAGGGCTCGGTCAACCGCGCCGGCCTGGACTGGATGCAGGACAAACTGCTGGCGGCTGACAGCAGCGACAAATTGAAGCTTGACGGGCTCAAGGAGGACCGTGGCCCGATCATTGGCGGCGGCTTGAGCATCCTGCGTGCCGTCTTCGACCTGTTGAAAATCGATGACCTGCAACTGGCCAGCGGCGGCTTGCGCCACGGCTTGATCGGAGAGCTGATGGGTGACGCGTCAGCGCAAATGGGTTTGCCCGAAATGTCGGTGAAACGGCTGGGCGCGCGTTTTGGCGTGGACCAGGCCCAGGCCGACCGCGTCGCCAAAGTGGCGGGGCAATTTTTTGAGCAGCTTTTGCCAACACTGACCAGCCAGGTCGAAGTGAGCCTGCCAAGCCACCGTCGAAAACTTGCGTGGGCCGCCACCTTGCATGAAATTGGCGCGCAGATTTCCCACAGTGATTACCACAAACACGGCGCCTATATTCTGGACA
>JANNYX010000623.1:0-2760 GCA_031410295.1 Rhodoferax sp. | reverse complement strand
CATGACCACCCGCGCCAAGATGGGCCAGTCGTCCGACGTGTATGCGGTGGCCGTGATGAATGACGGCAAGGCGTTTTTCGCGAAGAAGGAAGTCAAAGTCACCCTGGGTGGCTGCGGCGGCTGATTTTGGGCGATATCCGTAGCGAAGCGTCGTTGGACTTCCTGGCCGTGCCAAAGCACTGTCGTCGTCTGTCCGCCTGGCCTCGCTGCGAATCCCGCCCAAAATTAAGTTTTCAATTTTGAAGTCTGAGTAGGAGTAAAACATGGCAGATCCAATGCGCATTCGCGCTCAAGTTCAGGGTGGCAACGCCGTCGTCCGTGTGTTGATGGCGCACGAAATGGAAACCGGCCAGCGCAAGGATTCCGCCGGGAAAACCATTCCGGCCTGGCACATCAATGAGGTTGCGGCCACCCACAATGGCAAACCGGTCTTGACGGCGGAATGGGGTCCGGCTGTGGCGAAGAACCCGTTCCTGCAATTCACCGTCAAAGGCGCCAAGGCCGGTGACAAAATTGCCGTGACCTGGAAAGACAACAAGGGCGAGAGCCGCACGGACGAAGCCGTCGTCAGTTGATTTGCCTGCACGATAAAAACAAGTTGGAGGCGATTCGATGAAATTGGGAACCCGCAATGCGGTGTTGCTTGCCGCCAGTGTGCTTGGCGCCAGCCTGGCCTTGAACGTCTGGGCGCAAAAAACCTCCGCCGAAGGCATTGCCGAATACCGTGCCATGCTGGCCGACGGCAACCCGGCCGAGCTTTTTGAAGCCAAGGGCGAAGCCTTGTGGAAACAAAAACGCGGCCCGAAAAACGAAACCCTGGAGAAGTGTGATCTGGGCAAGGGGCCGGGTGTGGTCAAAGGCGCATTCGTCGAACTGCCGCGTTATTTTGACGACACCAGGAAGGTTCAAGACCTCGAAGCGCGTCTGGTCAGCTGCATGGAATTCCTGCAGGGATTCAATGCCGCGGAAATCGGCAAAACCGCCTTTGGCCAGGGCGAACAAAACAATGTCACCGCGCTGGCGGCCTGGATCTCTGCCGAGTCGCGCGGCATGAAGTTCAACCTGCCGCAAAACCGGGTTGAAGAAAAAACCATGTACGAGGTGGGCAAGCGCATTTTCTTCGCCCGTGGCGGCACGCACGACTTTGCTTGCGCCTCCTGCCATGGTGAAGACGGCAAACGCATCCGCCTGCAGGATTTGCCGAATCTGCAAAAGAACCCGGGTGCGGGCAATGGCTTTGGCGCCTGGCCAGCCTACCGCGTCTCCAACGGGCAAATGTGGGGCATGCAATTGCGCCTGAACGACTGTTACCGCCAGCAGCGTTTCCCCTATCCCTTGTTTGGCAGCGAGGCCACAGTAGCCTTGGGTGTGTACCTGGGTGTGAACGGCAAAGGTGGCGAGTCGATTGCACCGGCCATCAAGCGCTAGGGTTTGAAATCTCTATGAAAAAATACAGTAAGGCCGTCATATCAATTGGTTTGTTTGCTTCTATATTAATAGCAAGCTGCGCGTCGGCGCCAGGCCCGGTTGAACTCGATGCGCTCACCGCCCGGATCATCAAAGACTCGTTCCGCGATGAAGGCCCAGTGAAACTTGACCGCCTGGTGCAGGACGACGCCAACCGGGAATGCAGTGCCGCCGACGTCGCCGGCAAACCCATCGACGAGAAAATTGGCAAAACCATTGAAGAGGCCAATCTCAAAACCATCCAGTGGCCGTCGGATGGCAAGTTCATTGGCGACTGGCGCGAAGGTGAACGCATCGCGCAAAGCGGGCGCGGCCTCACCTGGAGTGATGCCGCAGGGCAGGCCAACGGCGGCAACTGCTACAACTGCCACCAGATCAGCAAGGAAGAAATCTCTTTCGGCACGATTGGTCCGAGCCTCTACAACTACGGCAAGATTCGTGGTGTAAGCGACCCCGCCAGTGCGGCCAGCAAGGCCATCGTTGAATACACCTGGGGCAAGGTTTGGAATTCCAAAGCCTACAACGCCTGCTCGAACATGCCGCGTGCCGGCCACGCGGGCATTTTGAATGAGGCGCAGGTGCGGCATATCGTGGGTCTCCTGCTGGATCCCAAGTCGCCAGTCAATCAGTGAACCTGAACACCCGCGAATTCCTGCAGGTGCTGGGTGCGGGCACGATGGCGGGCCTGGGGCTTGGCGCCTATGCCGAGGCTGACGCGGCCACGGCCGCCAATGGGCTTTACGACATTCCCAAATTCGGCAATGTGCACTTCCTGCACATGACCGATTGCCACGCGCAGCTCAAACCCATTTATTTTCGCGAGCCCAGTGTCAACCTGGGTTTTGGCACGATGAAAGACCAATTGCCGCATCTGGTGGGTGAGCATCTGCTCAAGACCGCCAATGTGCGGCCCGGTAGCGCCGAAGCGCACGCCTTGACCTATCTGAATTTTGAAAAAGCTGCGCGGCGTTACGGCAAGGTCGGTGGTTTCGCGCATTTGGCGACACTCGTCAAACGCATGAAGGCCAGCCGCCCCGGCGCGCTGTTGCTGGATGGGGGTGACACCTGGCAAGGGTCGGCCACCGCCTTGTGGACGAAAGGCCAGGACATGGTCGAGGCCGGCAAACTGCTGGGGGTCGATCTGATGACCGGCCACTGGGAATTCACGCTTGGGCAGGACCGGGTCAAGGAAATTGTCGACAAGGATTTCGCCGGGAAAATCGAATTCATCGCGCAGAACATCAAGACCAATGATTTTGGCGACCCGGTCTTCAAACCCTACGTGATGCGCGA
>JANNYX010000622.1:0-5389 GCA_031410295.1 Rhodoferax sp. | reverse complement strand
AGGAAATTTTGGTTAAATGAAATTCATCCGACTTCGGAGGGTTTTAAGTTAATTTCCAGAAAAATCGGCGATGCAATTCGAACTGATCGTGACGGGAAGCCGCGTCAAAAAAATATTCTTCGGAACTGTTAGAGTTGACCTTTTCTCGAAGCCGGATGGTGATGGATCGAATACCTGGTTTGCTGTTAGCGAGAGATTCTGGGTCAAGGCGGTCCAAGAGTTAACTGTGGAAATCGATGTCGAATAATGAAATCCGCAGCAGACAGTATGGCTAACAGTGTTTCCTATCGGGTTTACACGGTTCGCAGGAACTTCGACATGGACGACAAATTATTCTGACCGGGTGATCGATATCGATGACACCATCACCTTCCACGGGACATCGGTGGCGGAGTTTGAAGCAGCTTTCAAGACGGCCATTGAATGCTATATCCAAGCGTACGAACAGGTTGGGCAGAGAGGCCGCCGACAAATCCACCAGCGGAAAGCTGATGCTAAGTGGGAGTCCGTCAGTGCTTGCGCCGTCACTGTCAAAGCCCAGCGCGCGAAGTGGGCAGAGCTTGAACAAGTGGGCCGAGAAGGTGTTGGGCGAGGCGGCCCTCGCTTGAAGACGACAGCCCCCCTTCAAGCCCAAGCCGCTATCGCAGGGGCAAGCCTGCATCCGCCGGGCCGTTTCGGCATATAACGCCGGGCTTCCCTTGCCTCGTCTTGACGCTGAGGGTGGCTTTCGTCCACGCCAGTATTGACTCTTCAACGGTAAACCACCACCGGGATTTTGGTGTGGGTCAGTACCTTTTGCGTCTCACTGCCCAGGAGCAGGGCCGCAATGCCACGGCGGCCGTGTGACGACAGGAAGATCACATCGCAGTTGTGGTCTTGCGCCGTCTTCACGATTTCTTCATACGGATGCACGCCGCTTCGGTGCACCAGCTTGCAGGCGACCCCTGCAGCCGCCGCTTCGTCCTTGAGGACCGACAGGTTCCGGTCTGCCTGGGCACGCGCATTGGCGGCGTGTTCCTCGGGCGTGCTGGAAAACTCAATGGCCTCCACAGCCATGAAATGAAACGGCGTGGTCACTGTGACGCCGGTGATCTCAGCGTTGATTTCCTTGGCAAAACGAACGCCATTCTTGACCGCGATGGCAGACAGGTCGGATCCGTCCGTGGGAATCAGAATATGCTTGAACATGGCAATCTCCTTGGCGCTGGTAAGCGGAAATCACCAAGGCAACCCATGTCATCCAGACACCGGACTTCCGAAACAGCGCCTGTCCGAACCCCCAACTCTGCGGGACGTTGGCCACACTTTCGCGTGGTGACGGCCCATAGTAGGCCCAGGTGTGCGCAATTGCAAGGCGATATGCTGTAACTGGCTGGCTGGCCTTCCCAAAGCACTGGAAAAACGCGCGCTATAATGGCGGGCTTTCCCCTTGCCACACCTCATCTGACGCTGAGGGCGGCTTTTCATCCACGCCAGGTTCGGGCTTCCTCTGACACAGGGCCTTCCTGACCTGGCAATCCACAAGGAGTTTTAATGCGTCATTATGAAATCATTCTCATGATCCATCCGGATCAGAGCGAACAGGTTCCGGCCATGCTGGAGCGCTACAAGGCCATGATCACCGCCGATTCCGCAGACGGAAAAGGCAAGGTCCATCGGGTCGAAGACTGGGGCCGCCGCCAGCTGGTCTACCAAATCAACAAGCTCTCCAAAGCGCATTATCTGTGCATCAACATTGAAGCTGGTCAAGCGGTCATGGCTGAGTTGGAGCATGCCTTCAAGTTCAACGACGCCGTATTGCGCCACCTCACCGTGGTGAAGAAAAAGGCCGACACTGGCCCCTCTTCCATGATGAAGACGGTCGAACGCGAAGAGACGCGCAAGACACAGCAAGCCGAGTACGCCGGTGGTGACCGCGGCGATCGTGGTGACCGGGGCGATCGGGGCGATCGCCAAGACCGCTAATTGCAGGCGACCCCGTTTTTTGAAAGGAGTGAGCCACACCACCCAGCCCAGCGACAACCTGTGCGTGCTGACGGCATGTATCGCCGAGCGGGAAGCTTTGCGTTACACCCCAGCCGGGCTGCCAGCCCTGAATTTGAAACTCGAACACGAGTCTGAAGTTCAAGAGGCAGGGCAGGCAAGACAGGTCAAGGTGGCGATGAAATCCGTGGCGTTTGCAGCGGTTGCTGAAAGGCTGGTGAACCAGGCTTTGGGCAGCCAGTGGCGCTTCAAGGGGTTTTTGGCCAGCCAGCGCAACGGAAAAGGGGTTGTGTTTCACATTCAGGAATTTTCGCAAGACTAGTTTCTTGCACATTTGATTATTTAGGAGGCTTCCATGCCCGCATTCAAGAAATTTAACAAAGACAAGCGCCCCAAGCGCCCAGCACAAAACCTGCTGTTCAAACGCAAGCGTTTTTGCCGCTTCACGGTAACCGGCGTCGAGGAGATTGACTACAAGGACATCGACACCTTGCGCGATTTCATTGCCGAGAACGGCAAGATCATTCCGGCCCGCCTGACCGGCACCCGCGCGATTTTCCAACGCCAGCTCAACACCGCAATCAAGCGCGCGCGTTTTCTCGCGATGTTGCCCTACAGCGACCAGCACCGCGCCTGATCGCGCGCTGACCGCCAATACTTGGAGTACACAACATGCAAATTATTCTTCTGGACAAGGTCGTGAACCTTGGCACCCTGGGCGACGTGGTCAAGGTCAAAGACGGCTACGCACGCAATTTCCTGAGTCCGTCCGGTCGTGCGCGCCGTGCCACGGCAACGGCCAAGCAGGAATTCGAAGTCAAACGCGCTGAGCTTGAGAAAGCCGCCGCAGGCAAACTGGCCCAGTCGCAGGCTTTGGGTGAAAAACTTGGCGGCACCACGATCAAGCTGACGCAAAAAGCCGGGGTGGATGGCCGCTTGTTCGGATCTGTGACCAATTACGACATCGCTGAAGAGCTCATCAAGGGCGGCTATAAGGTTGTGAAATCACAGATTCGCATGCCCAATGGACCGATCAAGATCGTTGGCGACAGCAGCGTCTCGGTGGCTTTGCATACCGACGTGGTCGTGGACATCACGGTGTCGGTCTACGGCGAAACGGCTTAATCCGGTCCGCAGCCCAAAAAAAGGCCGCCTGGCATGTCCGGGTGGCCTTTTGTCTTTGTGCGGTGAGAATTTTCCACAGCATTCGGCCTCTGTCCCACCGCTTATGCACAGGCTTATCCCGTGACTTTGGCTGCGCCCGGACTTAAGCTAGAGCCCATTTAGGAAACGCAAGAGAAACACAAGAATATGTCCGCTGTATTGACCGCCGTTCCAGACGAATTTCCGCCCGATCGCCAAGTCGCGCAGCTGCGCATTCCACCGCATTCGATAGAGGCCGAGTCCAGCGTGCTCGGCGGCATTTTGCTGGACAACGGCGCCTGGGACCGCGTCGGCGACCTGCTCGCCGACGGTGACTTCTACCGCTTCGAACACCGCATTATTTTTGGCGCCATCAGCAGCTTGGTCAACGCCAGCAAACCGGCCGACGTGATTACGGTGTTTGAGCATCTGCAAAACCAGGGCAAGGGCGAAGAAATCGGCGGCTTGAGTTATCTCAATTCGCTGGCCCAATATGTGCCGAGTGCGGGCAACATCCGGCGTTATGCCGAGATCGTGCGCGAGCGCTCGATCCTGCGCAAACTGGTGGGCGCCAGCGACGAGATTGCCACCAACGCCTTCAACCCCAAAGGCCGCCCTGTAGCCGAAATTGTGGACCAAGCCGAGCAAAAAATCTTCAACATCGGCGAGCAGGGCTCGCGCATGAAACAAGGCTTTCAGGGCATGGATACGCTGGTTGTTGCCTTGTTGGACCGCGTGCAGGAGATGGCCGACAACCCGAACGATGTGACGGGTGTGCCGACCGGTTTTTACGACCTCGACCGGATGACGGCGGGCTTCCAGGCGGGTGATCTGATCGTGCTTGCAGCGCGCCCCTCGATGGGGAAAACCGCTTTGGCGATCAACATTGCAGAGCACGTAGCATTGCATGAAGGCCTGCCGGTGGCGGTGTTTTCCATGGAGATGGGCGCCGCCCAATTGGCAGTGCGTATCGTCGGCTCGATCGGCCGCATCGACCAAAGCCATCTGCGTACCGGAAAACTGACCGATGAAGAATGGCCACGGTTGACAGAAGCCATCGAGAAGTTGCGCAACATTTCACTGCACATCGACGAAAGCGCAGGCCTTACATCCACCGAGCTGCGCGCCAACGCGCGCCGCCTGTCGCGCCAATGCGGCAAGCTGGGCTTGATTGTGGTTGACTATTTGCAACTGATGAGCGGCAGCGGGGGCGCCAGCGAAGAGAACCGCGCCACCGAGCTCGGTGAAATTTCGCGTGGCCTCAAGATGCTGGCTAAAGAGCTCCAATGCCCGGTGCTGGCGCTTTCACAGCTCAACCGTAGCGTCGAGACCCGCACCGACAAACGGCCCATGATGAGCGACCTGCGCGAATCCGGCGCGATTGAACAGGACGCCGACATCATCATGTTCATCTACCGCGACGAGTACTACACCAAAGACGCCTGCAAGGAGCCCGGTGTGGCCGAAGTCATCATCGCCAAGCAGCGCAATGGCCCCACCGGTACCGTGAAGCTCGCCTTCTTGAAACCGATCACCAAGTTTGAAAGTCTGGCCAGAGGGTCGAGTGGCGACTATTGACGGTCTTTTGATGGAGCCCTTGATGCGTAAGGTGCTCCAAAGTTAAGACAGCGACGGTTCGCTTGAACGGTCTTAATTCCAGTCAAAACGTCGGCGCCATCACGTCAGGGGCGGGGACGTTGCCGCGAAACACCAGGCTTGCTTCTGGCACGCCAGTCGTTGGTGGCGGTGCGGCGCTGGTTTCTTGTGCCGCCGCAATGGACGCCATCGCAGTGCCGGCTTTGGCACTGTTTGGGCCAAGGATCTCCCAGCCCGAAGCGGCGATTGACAGCAGTGCGATCAACACCAGTAAGCCGACAACCGCGTAGGTTGCGATGAACAGCCTGCTGGTTCTGGCGTTGCGCCCAGGGTGCCGATTGAAATTTTCCATGGTTCAACTCCTTACCGCGTGGCTTGCGTAATTTGACGCGGTTGAACCACTTTAGGAAATTTTGGCGGTGTTGACCATCCCCAAAAAGGAGTAGGCGGCCGTTTTCCATCCCCAAAAGGGATGAGAAATCCAGGACGCTAACTTGGATTTATCTCAGGCAACCAAGCCGCAAAGGCAGGTGTGAACCAGCGCAATGTTGGCGGCGGGTCAACTGTCTTCAGAGCACTTCGCTGGCAAAGTCGGCAAGCCGCGAGCGCTCGCCCCGCGCCAAAGTGATGTGGCCACCATGCGGCCAGCCTTTGAATTTGTCGACAG
>JANNYX010000621.1:0-4379 GCA_031410295.1 Rhodoferax sp. | reverse complement strand
CGTTGGAAGATCGAGGAGCTGGCGCGCGGCCAATGGCAGTTGGTTGTCACCGAGTTGCCGCCCGGCGTCAGCACGCAAAAAGTGCTTGAAGAAATCGAGGAACTCACCAACCCGAAGATCAAGTCTGGCAAAAAAGCCCTGAGCCAGGAGCAAAACCAGTGCAAGGCGACGATCCTGGCGGTGCTCGATGCGGTCCGTGACGAATCCAACAAAGACGCCGCGGTGCGCCTGGTCTGTGAACCCAAAACCAGCCGCATCGAACAGCAGGAACTGATCACCACGCTCTTGGCGCACACCAGCCTTGAAACCTCGGCGCCGATCAACCTGACCATGGTCGGCCTGGACGGCCGCCCGACCCAAAAATCGCTGCGGCAAATGCTCAGCGAGTGGATCGCGTTTCGCCAGACGACGATCGAGCGCCGCTCACGGCATCGTTTGGGCAAGGTGCAGGACCGCATCCATATCCTCGAAGGTCGGCAGCTGGTGCTTCTCAACATCGATGAGGTGATCGCCATCATCCGCAAGAGTGATGAGCCCAAACCGGCCTTGATCGCCCGCTTCGGTTTGAGCGACCGGCAGGCCGAGGATATTCTGGAGATCCGCCTGCGCCAACTGGCGCGGCTAGAGGCGATCAAGATCGGCCAGGAGCTCAAAGAGCTGCGCGAGGATCAGAAAAAGCTCGAAGAGATTTTGGGCAGCCCGGCAGCGCTCAAGCGCCTGATGATCCGCGAGATCGAGTCGGATGCCAAAACTTTTGCCGACCCACGTCGCACCTTGATCCTGAGTGAGAAAAAAGCCGTGCTGGAGGTGAAGGTGGTGGATGAGCCGGTGACGGTGGTCATCAGTGAAAAAGGCTGGGTACGCGCCCGCAGCGGGCACGGCCATGCGCCCGACGGTTTTGCCTTCAAAGCCGGTGATGCCCTGTACGGCGCCTTTGAATGTCGTACCGTCGACACGCTGCTGGCCTTTGGCGGCAATGGCCGGGTTTATTCAGTGCCGGTGTCAAGCTTGCCCGGCGCGCGCGGCGACGGCCAGCCCATCACCACGATGATTGAGCTCGAGCCCGGCACACAGCTCAAATATTATTTTGCCGCTGCCGCCGAGGCTGTGCTGTTGCTCAGCAGCTCGGCCGGTTACGGCTTTCTGGCCAAAGTGGAGAACATGACCTCGCGGCCACGGGCCGGCAAGGTGTTCATCACCTGCCAGGCGGGGGAGTCGGTGTGTGCGCCGTCGCTAGTCGCTGGCACGCTGATGTCGGCAGCGCTGCCCCACGCGCCGCAGGGCAGTCCGAATTCGGTCCTGACCAAGCCCATCAACCCGGCCACCCACGTGGCCTGCGCGTCCACCGGTGGCCGCATTCTCACCTTCGACATCAACGACCTTAAAACCTTGGCCAACGGTGGCCGCGGCCTGATGTTGATCGACCTGGAGCCCAAGGACACCCTGGCAGGCGCCGCGGCTTACACGCGCAGTGTGCGCATCGACGGCATCGGCCGCGGCGGAAAACTTCGCGACGAAACCCTGGAAATCCGCAGCCTCAACAACGCCCGCGCCGTGCGGGGGCGCAAGGGCAAGCTGGCGGATTTGGGCTTCAAACCGACTTCCGTCAGGCGGGTGGAATAAACCCGGGTTGCGAAACCGGGTGCCTTATTCCATTTCCAAATCACCTGTGAAGTAGGCGCACCGGCGACGACAGTGCTGGCGCACGGCCAGGCGGTGCAACGACCTGCACGGAGGATTTGGAGCTGGAATCAGGTTTTGAACTCCGCAATCTCCGGCTTGCTGCCCCACATGCAAAAACTGCCCGGCTCAAACGGGAACTGGCGCGGCCTGTACCCGGCTTTCTCGTCAGCCTCCGTGATGTTGCGCACGCCGCTGGAGAATTCGTAAATCAGGCCATCCGGTCCTTCAAAATACAAAAACCGCGCGCCCGAGGTCGGGTGGCGACCGGGGCCGAAGACGATCTTCGCGCCTTTGTCCTTGAGAAAATACCAGGAGCGCATGATGTCGTCCTGGCTTTCAACCTGGTGGTTTATGTGCTGGATGCCGCCGTGGTGGGTCGGGAAGAGCGCGATCTTGTGGTGCACCTCGTCGATGCGCAGGAGCGCCGCGTCGCCGATCCAGTCACTCACCTTGGCGCTGCACACGCCGGTCCAGAATTTCTCGTCGCGTTTCGGGTCGCTGCTGCACAGGCCGACGTGGCTGAAACCGGTGACGCCGGCGTCGCGCTGGCCGTGGTAACGCGTGCCGCTGTGGTGGGGTTGGCTCACCAGCTCGATCTTGCAGCCCGAGGGGTCGCGGAACTTGAGCAGGGCACCCACATGCCGCGCTTCGCATTCGTCTTTGGTGCCATGGGTGGCAACGATCCCCGAGTTTTGCAATTCGGCTGCCGCAGCGTCCAGCTCGGCGGGTGTTGCCGCTTCAAACGCCACCGCGTGGTCGTTGGGGTCGCCCTTGAAATACACCAGCGTGTAGTCGCGCGCGTCACTTTTGAAATAAACCGCGCTGTGTTCTTTGCGGGCGATCTCCAGGCCCAGCAGCTCAGTGGCAAAGCGGGTGGCCTCGTCCAGGTTGGAGACGCCGACGCGGCAGTAACGGATGTCTTGCAAATTGATCATGGGACAAATTCCTCTATGGCGCGCCGACCCGGTCTGGGAGCATGTTACAGAACATCGCACTGCTTCAAATCAGGATGCCAAGCGGGCTGCGCGCTGATACGTCGCAGCCTCACCCGAACGCGGAAACACTTTCGTAACAAGCGTCGCATTTACTTGCACCTCGCAAATTCGGCGTTTTTGCGCGTATTGGTTATCCTAATGCAATGTTCAAGACTCCGACGCAAATTGCCAACCGGCGCAGGTTAACCGTGTTTGCGGCCACCTTCCTGCTGGTTTCAACGGTGGGGTTGCTGTGGTGTTATCTGCGCCCGCCGACTTACCTGGCATCGGCGCGGGTGCAGATCAACCCGGGTCAAGTGCAAGTCGAACAGGTGGTGGCGACAGGCGCAACGCTGGGCGCCAACACCAGCCGCACGCTGCTGTCGGAATTGCAGGTGCTGACCAGCCGGCCGATGGTGGAGCAGGCGGTGGCTAGCCTGAAGAGCGCCGGCGACGTGATGACCAAACCCATGGACACGCTCAGCCCGAATGCCGTCACGCATCTGCAGGCCGGCTTGGAAGCGAAGCTGGCGCAGGGCACCGACATTGTGGAGGTGTCGTCGCGCGGGCCGCACGCGGATCTTGCCGCCGCGCTGGTCAATGAAGTCGTCAAGACCTACGCCACCCAACTGGGCAGGAGCTACCAGGCGACGGCTGGTGGCGCGCTGGCGCAGATCAACGACGAGGTCAAGCAGCTCAGTGAGAAAGTGAAGGAGAAGAGCCGCCAGATCGAAGACTTCCGCATGCGCAACAACATCGTTTCGCTGGAGCGCGACGAGAACGAGACGCTGGGCCAGGTTAAGGGCCAGACCGAAGCGCTCAACAAGGCGCGGGAACGCCTGGCGATTGCCGAAGGAAAACTGCGCGCCATGAGTGAGGCGGTGGCTTCCGGCAAACCGGCGGCGCTGCCGGCGCGGCAAAGCGCCACGCTGGACAACCTGGAGCAACGCGCCGTCGCCCTGCGTGAAGAGTTGAACGAGCTCAATCGCCTGTACACGCCGGACTACCTGGCGCTGGACCCGAAATCCCGCGCGCTGCGTGGCCGACTGGCCGAGGTCGAGCGCCAGACCGCCGAGCAACGCCAGAACACGACGCAAGCGGCGCAGGCCGGCCAGGGCACCGCTCTGGCCGAGTCCCGCGAAGAAGCCGCCGCAGCGCGCGAGGCGGTGGTGCGCATCCAGCAGCAAATCGGTTCGGCGCGCAGCAACCTGAACCAGTTCAGCGCCAAGTTTGGCCAGTTTGTGTCCTTGACCAAAGAGTTGCAGCCGATGGAGAACCTGTTGCGCGATGCCAACCAGCGCAAGGCCAGCCTGGAAGCCGGCGAGTTGGCGCGGCGCCCCTCCGTGCAGGTGGTGGAGCCCGCCATCGCCCCCAAGGAAGCCTGGCAGCCGCAGTACCGGCGCGACGCGGCGATCGTGCTGGCGGCGGCGCTGGCGCTGGCGCTGTTGACGATGTGGGTGGTGGAGCTGTTCAACCGGGAGGAAATCCAGCCGACCATGGTGGTGGCGCAAGGCATGCCTTTCGGTGTCTCGCTGCCGGGCTATGGCAATGGTGCGGTGGGTTTGGGCCACAACCCGAATGCGCTGCACAGGCTGGGTGCCCGCGCCACAGATGTGCCGCCCGACGTCGCCATGCTGGCTGCGCCGTCCACGTTGCCACGCGAGTTGATCGATGAAGAGTTGCAGGCGATTTTGCAAAACGCCACACTGCCCGTGCGCCGCC
>JANNYX010000620.1:0-3717 GCA_031410295.1 Rhodoferax sp. | reverse complement strand
GTTGACGACATCGGTGATGGCATCGTCGGCCCGAATCTTTTCGGCAAAGGCCAACATCGCATCGAGCGTTTCATGCACCAGGCGCAATTCATTTGCTATATTATTAGTAGCAATGTTTGCTTTATTACTGTCGGCCTCTTGCGGTTTTCTCAATAGGACATGCAACACTTGTCGATTTTCAGTGGTGTTGATGGCTTCACCCGCAAACATGGCGTCGCGATGGGCTTCAAGGCCACACTGGCGGGCCAGATCGAACAGCAAGCGCTCGGTGCCGCGGTCAAGCAGATTTTTTGACAAGTCCGCGAACACTTCGGGCGCTGATTGGCTGAAGTGCTCAAAACGCCCTGGCTCAGCGCTGAATGCCTGGCGCAGGTCAAATGATTTGCCGCTTTGCTGGCAGTCGCGCCCAAGCGCTGCCCAGGCCGCCGTTCTGTCACACCGTGTGCGTGTCATCAGGTTTTGTGCTCGTGTTAAGAGGTGAGAAAAAGTTGTTCGAGTTTCCGCGCGTCCACAGCGAACGCGCGAATGCCTTCGGCCAGTTTGTCGCTGGCCATGGCGTCTTCGTTGAGGGCGAAGCGGAAACTGGCTTCGTCAAAATTGACGGCGGGCAAATCGAGCGCCCGGGCAGCACTGGCGTCCAGGGCGCAGGGCAGCGGTTGGTCGGATGCCTCAAGCGCCGCCATCAACTCCGGACTGATGGTCAACAGGTCACACCCGGCCAACGCCGTGATCTGGCCGACGTTGCGGAAACTCGCGCCCATCACCTCGGTGGTGATGCCGAAGTGTTTGTAGTGGTTGTAAATTTGGTGCACCGACTTCACGCCCGGGTCATTTGTGCCGGCGTTGTCGGCTTCGATCCAATTTGCGCCGGCAGATTTCTTGTACCAGTCATAAATGCGACCGACAAACGGCGAGATCAACTGCACCTTGGCCTGGGCACAGGCGACCGCCTGGCAGAACGAGAACAGCAAGGTGATGTTGGTGTGGATGCCACGGCGCTCCAAAATCTCGGCCGCCGCAATACCTTCCCAGGTCGCCGCCACTTTGATCAATACGCGGTCAACGTGTACGCCCTGGGCCTGGTAAAGCTCAATGATGCGTTCGGCGCGGGCAACCGAGGCATGGGTGTCAAAACTCAGCCGCGCATCAACTTCGGTCGACACCCGCCCCGGGATCAACTGCAGGATTTCACAACCGAAACGCACCAGCAGGCGGTCCATGATTTCATCCTGCGGGCGATCGCGAAACTTCGCCAAAGTATCCTGGAGCAGATGCCGGTAGTCGTCTTTTTGCACCGCCTTCAAAATCAAGGAAGGGTTGGTGGTGGCGTCTTTCGGCTTGAACTCCACCATCTGCTTGAAGTCGCCGCTGTCGGCAACCACGGTGGTGAACTGTTTCAGTGCGCTCAATTGGTTCATGGCGGGTTCATCGAAGAAGGGTTCATGCGGTAATTATCCGGCGGCGCGAGGCACTTGCGTACAACCAAGTTGTCACCAGGGATTAATCAGCAGTGACCACTGAAACGCCGTGCTCTGCCAGGGTGAGCCCGACTTCAGTGCCCAAGGAAAGGACGTGCGTCAGTTCTGGCGACACCACGAACAAATTGCCCAGCTCGGTTTCAAAGGTGTACTCGTGGAAGCTGCCCAGGTAGGCCGATTTGCGCAAAGTACCCTTTACTGCAGCAATCGATTCGTAACCCTTTCGGTGGATCTCCCAGGCCTCTGGCCGCACTGCCACTTTAACCGCGCCGGCCCGCACCGACTGCCGCGGTTTGAATTGCAATGGCCCCAGCTGAACCAGGCCGCTGGCATCTGCCAACGCCGGAAACAACATCGCCTCCCCCATAAAGCCGGCCACAAATTCGCTGGTCGGGCGTTCGTACATTTCCTGCGGCGCGCCGCGCTGCGCAATGCGCCCTTCGTTCATCACAATGATTTGATCACTCACGGCCAGGGCTTCACTCTGGTCGTGTGTCACATAGGCCACAGTAAGCCCCAGCCGCTGCTGAAGTGAGCGGATTTCTTCGCGCATTTCGCGCCGCAACCGTGCGTCCAGGTTGCTCAGAGGTTCGTCAAACAACAACAGCGCCGGCTCCAGCACCAGGGCGCGCGCCAGCGCCACACGTTGTTGCTGGCCACCTGAGAGTTCGCTGGGCAGGCGGTCGTCAAAACCGACCAGCCCAACGTTGACCAGCGCCTGGCTGGCGCGTTGGTTCGCAGGATCTTTTGCGACGCCGGACATTTTCAGTCCGAACATGACGTTCTGCACCACGTTCATGTGCGGGAACAGGGCGTAACTCTGGAACATCATGCTCACGTTGCGATCAGTGGGGCCCAGATGGGTGACATCCTTGCCATCCATGAGGATGCGGCCGGAGGTAGGTGTTTCCAGCCCGGCGATCATGCGCAGCGTCGTGGTTTTTCCGCAGCCCGAGGGGCCCAGAATTGTCGTCAGCGTGCCTTTGGCAATTTCAAAACTCACGTCGTTGACGGCGAGCGCGCTCCTGTCATCGCTGCCATAGCGTTTGGAAATGTTTTTGAATTCAACGCCGTGGTTCATGGACGGTTACCCTTTTTTTTGCGTTGAATAGGTGCGTTGAATAGGTGCGTTGAATCGGCGCGTTGATTGGGAGCGTTGATTGGGGGCGGTCAAGGGATGCGCAGTTCAGTGCGCTGGTATCGCAGTGGCAGGCGCGACCGGGCTGCGCCGCCCCAGTTTGCGCTCGCCCACCAAAAACTGGATCAAGGCGATGGCCAATGACATCAAGATAATCAGCACCGTGCAATAAGCCAGCGCCACACCGTAGTCACCATTGCCGACCCGACCGATGATGTAGGTGGTGGCCAGGTCATTTTCTGCCGTGACCAGAAAAATCACGGCACTGACGGTGGTCATGCTGCGCACAAAGCTGTAGATCAAGGCTGCCACCAGGGCCGGTTTGAGCAAGGGCAGCACCACGTGGCGCAAGGTCTGGACGGTGGAGGCACGCAACATCAGCGAGGCTTCATCGAGCGATTTGTCCAATTGCTTGAAGGCTGCTGTGCCTGCGCGCACACCTACGGGCAAGTTGCGGAACATGAAACACAGGACGATGATGAGTCCGGTGCCGGTGAGCTCTACCGGTGGCACGTTGAATGCCAGGATGTAGCTGACGCCCAGCACGGTGCCGGGAATGGCAAACGCCAACAAGGCGACGAACTCAAACAAGGCGCGGCCGCGGAACTCCACCCGCGCCAGCAGGTACGCTATCAGGAGTCCAGCGGCGGCGGTGATGGGGGCAGACAAACTGGCCAGTTTGACGGTGGTGATGAGTGAATTCCATGCGGTTCCTGCCCACACCAAACCGTGCTGGCCCCATTCCAGCGAGAACGCGGTTCTGAAATGGTTCAGTGTCAAGGTGTAGTCGCGCCCCCAGGTCTGAACGAAACCGCCCAGGAATGCGAACAGGTAAACCACCATCGTGAAGGCGAGCCAGGGGTAGACCACCGCCTTGATGGTGCGGCGAACGCCGTCGGGCAGCGGCATGGCTACGCCTGAATCTCCCTTGCCGCTGACTGTGGTGAAGTTTTGCCGCCCGAGCAGGCTGCGCTGCATGGCGAAGACCGCCAGCGCAAACAAGGTCAATATCCAGGCCAACGACGCCGCCCGGCCCTGGTCATACTGGGCCCCCACAATGGCAAAAAAGATGTCGGTGGACAACACCGAAAACTGGCCGCC
>JANNYX010000619.1:0-1839 GCA_031410295.1 Rhodoferax sp. | reverse complement strand
TGCGCGAGCGCGGCCACCAGATGGCGGTGATCAACGATTCCTACCAAGACTTCGGCGCCGGCCAATTCATTTGGCGCGCGGGCGACCCTGGCGTAGAAGGTTATGTCGCTGCAAGTGACCCGCGCCGCGATGGGCAAGCGGTGGGATACTGAATATAATAAACAAAAAAAATTACGCAAAATTTCACGGTATAGGCCGTCTAATTATATACATAGTATGATATATAATTAATAGCAAAAAACAACTATAAAACAACAATTTATTAATTTAAATATATTTAAAACGAATATTTTTATTCTTTTTTAAAATAGTGTCAATCGCCCTTTGGCGGCGCGCAGCAGCACCATCGAGTAAATTTTGTGAAAACCCAGCAAGGCGTGGAACACCCGGCCCAATGAAGGCGCGCCAACCCCGCGGCCTTTTGCGGGAACCACGGCCGATCCAAAATACAAACGTGTTCCCTGCGAAGCCCCCACCGTGATTGGCATGACCATCAACCAGGAGCGGGTGCGCCCGCGGAAATCCGACAGCAAGAGTTGATTTTCGGCACGCTGTTCGACACGCCAGGCGGCAAACTCATCGATCAAGCCTGCCGCCAGCTGCTTGGCCTGCGCGTCCGTGGAAGGTCTGCGAACAGCCCATTTCAGAATGCAACGCTCCACCTTGAAAACCACGGAGCTGTAGAAGGCCGCCACGAACTGCTGGTGAGTCACCGTGCCGGCAACGACTGTCGTGTAGCAGTCGGCAAAAGCGCCATTGACCTGATAGGCACGCAGGAGTGCACTACTTGGCAACGTGCAGGCTTGAATTGAGAACAATTGGCATTCTCCTTAGCGGCGGCTTTCCGCTTTAGGAAGAGGTGTATCTCTGTCCGGCTCAGGTCTCAACATCAAAGCGGCCGGACCGGTTTCGCGATCAATTTCGCGATCGGCTACAGCACGGGCAGGTATGGCTCGGGCGCCAGGAGTTTGGTGGCGGGCTCGTAACGCAGTGCGCGTCTTGCCAGCAGCTCGTCCATTTCCTGCGCAGGCATGGGTCTGCCGAAAAAGTAGCCCTGAAGCGAGTGGCAGCCCATTTCCTTGAGCACTTCGGACTGCTGCAATGTTTCAACACCCTCAGCCGTCACACTCAAGCCCAGGCTGCTGGCCATGGCCACGATGGCTTTGACGATCGCAAAATTCTCAACATCGTCAGGCAGCCCGACAACAAAGCTCTGGTCGATTTTCAGCCGCGACAGCGGCATGCGTTTCAAATAGCTCAGCGACGAATGACCGGTGCCAAAATCGTCAAGCGCGATCCGCACGCCCTGTTCCTGAAACGATTTGAGCGTCAGGCTGTTCGCGGCCGTGTCTTGCATCACGGCGCTTTCGGTCAGCTCCAGTTCAAGCAGGCGGGCCGGCAGCTTGGACTCTGCGAGTGCGCGAAGAACCATTTGCACCAGCTGCGGGTCCTTGAACTGCAAAGGCGAAAGATTGACCGCAACGCGCACGTCATAACCCGCCCGTTGCCAACGGGCCGCGTTGGCGCAAGCAGTGCGAAGCACCCATTCACCCATCGGAACGATCAAGCCGGTGCGTTCGGCGGCGCCGATGAAGTCATCTGGCGCCACCGACCCATGGCCTGGCCGCATCCAGCGGATCAAGGCCTCAACACCGGTAATTTTCCCGCTGGCAACGTCGATCAGGGGTTGGTAATGCAGCGTGAATTCTTTGCTGTCCAGGGCCGCGTGCAAATCACGCTCCAGCGACATGCGTTGCACGACCTGTTCAGTCAATGTCCGGTTGTAGAACTTGTAGTTGTCCCGGCCCGCGCTCTTGGCGTGGTACATCGCCGTGTCGG
>JANNYX010000618.1:0-9515 GCA_031410295.1 Rhodoferax sp. | reverse complement strand
GCATTTTCGGCGCCGGGCAAATCACCGTGGTCGACCAGGTTGCCATTGGACAACAACACCGGGTATTTGGCCTTGTCGGCGCGCAAGGTCACGCTGTACATCGACATCACGTCCGGGCGATCCATAAAGTAGGTGATGCGCCGGAAGCCTTCGGCCTCACATTGGGTGAAGAACGAGTCGTTGCTGACGTACAGGCCCATCAGTTTGGTGTTTTTGACCGGTACACAGGTGGTGAAAATTTCCAGCTCAATCGGGTCAATTCCAGAGGGCAGGTTTTCCAGCACGAGCTGCTTGCCTTCGATCTTGAACGAGGTGCCCTGGCCATTGACCAGGACCCGTGCCAGATTCAATTCCTCACCGTCCAGGCGCAAGGCTTGTTCGGCCACGGCGGCGTTGCGACGCACGCGCATTTTGTTCAGCACGCGCGTTTTGCCGGGGTCCAGGTCAAAATGCAGGTCCACGCTGTCAACCCACCAGGCCGGTGGCGCGTAATCTTCGCGCCGCGTTGCTGCGGCAGCACCTTCCCCATCACGAAATAACAACATTCAAGGTCTCCAGAAAGTTTGAGTTCATCAATTCATTGAAATCGCGCGCGTGCGCCAGAACGTGCGGGCCGGCCAGCTCGGCCGCGGTGTGGCTGGTGCAAATGGCCACCGCACGCATGCCGGCGCGGCGCGCCGCCTCGATGCCAAAAGGCGCATCTTCGAAGACGATACAGGCACTGGCAGCGGCGCCCATGCGCTTGGCCACTTCCAGGAAAATCGCTGGCTCAGGTTTGCCGGGCAGGCCTTCGTCACCCCCGACCACGGCGTGCGGAACAAACGGCATCTTCAAGTGGGAAAACGCGAATTTGATGTTGTGCTGGTCCCCTGCGGTGCCTACGCCCACCTTCAAGTTGATGGCCCGCACGTTTTGGGCAAAATGTTTGAATCCGGCCACCTCGGAAAATACCGGCGAAAACAAGTCGCGGTAAATGGCTTCTTTTTCCGCAATCAAGGCCCAGGCCCTCTGCACTTCAAGCGTGCGGCCAAACAATTCGTTCATGCATTCGGCACCCGTGCGCCCGGTCGTGCGCCGCATAAGGTCGTCGACTTCGATGCTGATACCGTGGCGGCGGGTAAATTCCACCCAGCTTTTCGCGTGAAACGGCATGGAGTCAATCATGGTGCCGTCCATGTCGAAAATCAGGGCGCTGGTGGCGGGGTTCAAAAATGGCATGGGTCAAGCCGGTTGCGAGCTCAAGTCAACCACCGAAAGGCCGGCTTCCGACGCGGCCTTGACCAGTTGCCTGTCGGCGGAAATCATGACGCTGCACTGGGCAGCCTTGGCGCTTGCCAGATGCACCGCGTCCAGGGTTCCCAGTGGCGCCGCAAGGCTTTCTATCATGTCGTCAGCGAGGTTGAAGATGGCTGCGTCCACGGCCTGAAACGCCAGCGCATTGCTGGCCAACTCGATGGAAGTCTGTTCGACGGCTTTGTTGGCATGGGCGGCAGAGATCACTCCCAAGCGGGTTTGGCGTTTCAGAACCGACCGGATTTCAGTCAGCGAAAGAGACGACAAAGTCAGGCGGTATTGATTGCTTGCGATCAGCGTCTCAATATCACCTGAGCCGGGCTCAACGATAAAACGCTTGATAAACGCGCTGGTATCGACATAGGCAGACTGAATCATGAGCCGCGCCTGTCGCGCTCTTCCCGGACAAGAACAGTGGAGTCGGTTTTTTGAGGCGGGCTCATGGCGCGCAGCCACCCCATGGGTTGCAGACGCGGCGGCTGCTGAATCGGCAATATCCGCGCCACCGGCTCGCCATTGGAGACCAGCACCAACTCATGCTCACGCGCCAGGGTTTCGCGCAGGTGCGGGATGGTGTTGCGAAGCTCACGGACATTGATGGTTTGCATGGCGTGTCACCGTTTAAAATAATGTGTCACGAGTATAGCCCACCGGCTCACTTGCCGGGCTAAACACCCTGCTTCAGTGAAGCTTCGATGAACTGGTCCAAATCTCCATCGAGGACTTTTTGCGTCGCGGAAGTTTCGTAGTTGGTGCGCAAATCCTTGATGCGGCTGTTGTCCAGCACGTAAGAGCGGATCTGATGGCCCCAACCGACGTCGGTTTTGGTGTCTTCGAGCTTTTGCTGCGCTTCCTGCTGTTTGCGCAATTCGAAGTCGTACAGGCGCGAACGCAGGCGTTTCCAGGCGACGTCGCGGTTGCTATGCTGGCTGCGGCCGTCCTGGCACTGCACCACGATACCGGTGGGCAGGTGCGTCAGCCGCACGGCGGAATCGGTCTTGTTGATGTGTTGCCCACCGGCGCCACTGGCGCGGAAGGTGTCAGTGCGCACATCGGCCGGGTTGATGTCGATCTCGATCGAGTCGTCCACCTCGGGGTAGACAAAGACGCTGGCAAAACTCGTGTGGCGGCCACCCGAGGAGTCAAACGGCGACTTGCGCACCAGGCGGTGCACGCCGGTTTCGGTGCGCAAGAGGCCAAAGGCGTATTCCCCTTCGACCTTGATCGTCGCGCCCTTGATGCCCGCCGTGTCGCCTGCCGTTTCGTCTTCCAGCGTCGCCTTGAAGCCCTTGCGCTCGGCGTAACGCAGGTACTGGCGCAAGAGCATGCTGGCCCAGTCGCAGGCCTCGGTGCCACCGGCGCCGGCCTGGATGTCCAGAAACGCGTTGAGCGGGTCGGCCGGGTTGTTGAACATGCGCCGGAATTCCAGCTGCTCGACGATGGCGGAGAGTTTGCTGCCTTCGGCTTCGATGGTCTGAAGGCCGGTCTCGTCGCCTTCGTCCTTCGACATGTCGAACAACTCCAGGTTGTCCGAGAGCTCACTGGTGAGGTTGTCCAGCGTGCCGACGACGTCATCGAGCGATTTTTTCTCTTTGCCCAGTTCCTGGGCGCGTTTGCCGTTGTTCCAGACCTTGGGGTCTTCCAGCGAGGCGTTGACGGTTCTCAGCCGCTCTGCTTTGCCAGGGTAGTCAAAGATACCCCCGGAGCTCTTGTGTGCGGGCGCTCAAGTCTGCGAGCCGGGTGCCAATTTGGTTGATGCGTTCTGCGTCCATGAGATGTGCCCTGAAAATGTGGTGTGCAAAGTCGCGTGCGATGGCCAGCGCGAAGCCGGCTATTTTCGCACGTGCCACGCCCGCACGATTCAGGCCACAAAGTCCTCAATCAGCCGGGCCAGTTGCGCCGGCTGGTCATGGTGCAACATGTGGCCGCAGTCGGTCATCTTGGCGCGGGTGAGTGTCGGCACACTGTTGAGGCGCTCGTGGAATTCTTCCAGGGTGAACCGGGTCTTGTACCAGGATTGCATGGAGTTTTCGCTGGCCTCGACAAACAGGGTCGGCGCCGTGTTTGCGGCATACAGGGCCAGCACTTCTTCGACCCTAATCAGCAGGGCGCCGGTGATTTTGTGCGCCGCGTCACCCAGGATGTCCCACTTGCCGGCCTTCTCCCCACTCTTGTTTTCGACCGCCCAGTGGTGCGCCAGCCAAGTCGCGCGGTCGCGCCCGGCGGCATCCCGCGCCAGCCGCGGGTTGGTTTTCATCAGCCGCTGCGCCACCGCGTCGGCGTTGTCATAGGGTTTCAGTTTCATCTCGCCGCGCTGGAATGCCTTGAGTTCGTCCATCCAGGTGGCCAGCCGTTTCGGTGCGCTGGTGGCTCGCATGGCCGGCGTGCCGAACCCCTCCAGATTGATCAGGCGGCGGATGCGCTCTGGGCGCGCGCCGGCGTAATGCATGACGACGTTGCCACCCAGGCTGTGACCGACCAGGTCAACCTGTCGACCGGCGGCTGCGTAGTGGTCCAGCAGGAAATCGAGGTCGGCCAGATAGTCGGCGAACCAGTAGTTGTCTACCGGGTCGCCGGTGGTGAGGCCATACCCACGCCAATCCGGGGCGATGATGTGGCGCCCGGCCACAAAGTCTTCGGAAAAAGCGTCCACCAGGAATTGGTACGACGCCGCCACGTCCATCCAGCCATGCACCAGCACCAGCGGCGCCAGGGCGGGGTTGGGCGCGCCCCACACGCGCGTGTGGTAGGTGAGATTGCGAATCGGGACAAATTCGCTTTTGGGAATGCGTTTGGCTTGGTACATTTGTCCAATGATACGAAAGCGCGTCTTGAGCGTCAGTCAAAACAGGGACAAGCAGGGTGACACGGCGGTGGACCACTACCACGCGATCTACCAGGCGTTTCGCTGGCAGGTGCCCGAGCAATTCAACATGGCGCAGCTGTGTTGCGCGCGTTGGGCCAGTTTACCGAATGCTACGAAACTAATAGCTATAAAGTCATATTATTCGACGGCCTGTGACCCAATTTCTCTTAAGGTTTTGAAAAAGAAGCCCCAGGAGGCGTATTCCTATGCATTTTTGCAGGCAGAGGCCAACCGCCTGGCCAATGTGTTGCTTGCAAGGGGCGTGAAACGCGGCGACCGCATCGCCATCGTCATGCCCCAACGTTTTGAAACCGCCGTGGCGTACATCGCCGTCTTGCAGATGGGCGCCGTGGCCATGCCGCTGTCGATGTTGTTTGGCCCGGAGGCTTTGGAGTACCGGCTCAACGACGGCCAGGCCGTGGCGGTGATTTGCGACGCGGAGGCGCAGCCCGGCGTGCAGGCTGTACGTGATCTGTGTCCGCTCTTGCGCACTTGCCTCGTGGTTGGGTCCACAGCGCTTGAAAACGACCAGGGCGCTGACGGCGCGGCGGATTATTCGGCCAAACTGGCCGGCGCGCCTGCCCACTTTGATCTGGTGCAAACCCGGGCCGATGACGCCGCTGTGTTGATCTACACCAGCGGCACCACGGGGCCACCCAAGGGCGCGTTGATCCCGCACCGTGCCTTGATTGGCAACCTCACCGGTTTTGTCGCCAGCCAGAACTGGTTTGGCTTTGACGGCAAAACAAACGCATCGACGAACGCCGTATTTTGGTCACCGGCGGACTGGGCCTGGACCGGCGGCTTGATGGACGCGTTATTGCCCACCTTGTATTTCGGCCGCCCCATCGTCGCCTTCAATGGCCGCTTCAGCCCCCAGCTCGCGCTGCAGCTGATGCAGGACTGCGGGGTGACCCACAGCTTCATCTTCCCGACCGCGCTCAAGGCGATGATGAAGGCGTTCCCGGGGACGGCGAAAACCACCGTGCAACAGCAGTTCAAGCTGAAACTGCAAGCCATCATGAGCGCCGGCGAAGCGGTGGGGGATGCGGTGTTTGCTTACTGTGAAGCGCAGCTGGGCGTGCGTCCCAACGAAATGTTTGGCCAGACGGAGATCAACTACATCGTTGGCAATTCCGGGAAAAAATGGCCCGCCAAACCCGGCAGCATGGGCCGGGCATATCCCGGCCACAATGTCAAGGTGATTGACGACGCGGGCGAGGAATGCGCTGTGGGCGTGCCCGGCGACGTGGCGGTGAACCGCTTTGACATACATGGCGACCCGGATCCGGTGTTCTTCCTTGGTTACTGGAACAACGAAGCCGCAACCCAAGCCAAATACACCGGCAAAAATGGGCCCGACAACTGGTGCCGCACCGGCGACATCGCCACCCGCGACGCCGACGGTTACCTCTGGTACCAGGGCCGCTCGGACGACATGTTCAAGGCCGCCGGTTACCGCATTGGCCCGGGTGAAGTGGAGAACTGCCTGGTCAAACACCCGGCGGTGGCGAATGCTGCGGTGGTGCCAAAACCTGACCTGGCCCGGGGCGCACTGGTCAAGGCCTATGTAGTGTTGGCGCCGGATTTTGTCGCAGCCCGCGCCCGTTTTACCGGTGGCGCCCCGGCGTTTGATGCGAATCTGATAGGCGACTTGCAAAACCATGTCAAAGGCAAGCTGGCGCCCTACGAGTACCCCAAAGAGATCGAGTTTGTCGAGGCCTTGCCGATGACAACTACCGGCAAAGTGCAGCGGCGCGTCTTGCGCATGCAGGAAGAGGAGAGGGCGCGCAACCGCAGCGAGTGATGAAAAGGCGCCGGGTGTGCACGTAAACTCAGTAATCACTTCCATCCGCCCCGATGCCTTTATGCCAAGCTAAGGGCCGCACCACCATGAAAAATATCCAACTTGGGCAAAGTGCCCTGACTGTTTCGCCCATTTGCCTGGGCACCATGACCTTTGGCGAACAGGTCGATGAGGCCACGTCCCACAACATCCTGGACCGTGCCTTGGAGCGCGGCGTCATCTTCATCGACACGGCCGAGATGTATTCGGTGCCGACCCGCGCCCTGACTTATGGCGCCACCGAAAAAATCATCGGCAACTGGTTCGCCACGCGACCCGGTGCACGAAAGAAAATTGTGCTGGCGACCAAACTCGCCGGCCCGTCGCGCGGCATGGACTGGGTGCGCCAGGGCAGTTCACAGGTCACGGCGCAGGATATCGTCGATTCCTGCAATGGATCGCTCAAACGGCTGAAAACCGAGGTGATTGACCTGTATCAGATCCACTGGCCGCTGCGGCATGTGCCAGCCTTTGGCGCGGTGTATTTTGACGTTGCCAAAGATGCCGCAGTCACCTCCATTCTGGAGCAACTGCAGGCGCTGGACGGGCTGGTCAAGGCCGGAAAAATCCGCGCCATTGGGCTTTCGAACGAAACGCCTTTCGGCGTGCACGAGTTCGTGCGCCTGGCCGAGCAACACGGCCTGGCGCGCATTGCCACCGTGCAGAACCCTTATTGCCTGATCAACCGCACCATGGACAACGGGCTGGACGAAACCATACACCGCCTGGGTGTCTCGTCGATTCCTTATTCACCGCTGGGTTTTGGTTTGCTCACTGGCAAATACGACCAATCCGGCACCAGTGGCCCCGAGGCACCCATGCAAGCCCGCATCACGAAGTTTGAGACGGTGCGCAAGCAGCGCTGGGGCCGTGACGATGCGCTGGCCGCTGCGCGCAAATACAACGCGCTGGCGCGCAGCAACGGCCTGACGCCGACACAGATGGCGCTGGCGTTTTGTTACACCCGCTGGCATGTGGCCAGCACCATCATCGGCGTGACGACGGTGGCGCAACTGGATGAAAACCTGGACGCCTGGGGTACCACCCTGTCACCGGAACTACTGGCTGAGATTGACAAAATCCGCTGGGTGAATCGGGATCCGGCGCAGTAAGTTTTTACAGCGCGTTTATCCAGTGGGTGGGTAATTTATTTACCAGATCCACTTCCGGAGCTTCCACTCCCCGAGCTTCCGCTACCAGAGCTACCACTGCCCGAACTCCCGCTACCGGAGCTGCCGCTACCGGAGCTGCCACTGCCCGAGCTGCCGCTACCGGAGCTGCCGCTGCCTGAACTCTCACTACCAGAGCTGCTACTGCCGGAGTTGCCCCTTCCCTTGCTGCTGTTGCCGCCGCCTCTGACGCTGCTGTTGCTCCTGTTTTTGCCGCGAGACCCTTCGCCAGAGGATGGGCTGCTGAATTCAACCCGATCCACCGTGATGCGCTGGTCAGCGCCAACCCGGCCACTGACTTGCACGCGACTGTTCACCGCCAGCTCGGCTGCGGTCCCACCCACAATCTGGACGCCGTCTGCCAGGTGAAGTGGCTCAAAACCGAGGCTGATTTCACGCGTCCCGAGCCGGTGGATATAACCTTCCAGAACCACCTGGTCGATGCGCCCCAATCCCGCCCGCGTGGGTTCGACAACCACTTGTTGGGCCAGCAATACTTTGCTATTCCATTGGCCAGTGGCCCACACCTCCTGTCCGGCCTGCAACCCCAGAGGCATCGCAATCGTGTCGAGTTGAAGGATGGTGTCACCCACCTTCACGGTGTTGCCGGAAAGTGAATGCACGGGACCACGCAGCTGGGCCATGGCACCGGGCGGTGCGGAAATCGGCTGAACTTTCGACGCCATGATTTCGCCATTGGCCAGCCGGTGCCCGCTCACACGCACCCAGTCGCCCGTTCGCAGTCCAGCCAGGTCGCCCAACTCCAAGGCAGTGGTTTGTTGACCCAATACCAGCAATTTGCCGGTGTTTTGGCTGACAGCAGCCACCGGGCCCACCAAGGCATGAATCACCGCAATGCTGCGCGCCTTGGTCTGCGCGCCGGTGCCGGCAGCCGTCAACGAAACCACCTGACCGACCGCCAGCTGGCGTGTGGTTGCAGGCCGGCCGTTGTCCCACACGGGGGTTGTCGCGTCGTATTGAACTTCGAGGCCATTGACGCAGATGCTGGCAAAGCCGGTGATCACACCAACGATGCCTGTGCCACCGACGCCGCCGTCGCCAAACACCGGTTTGCCTGCCAGGATGCCCGTGCCGCCGATACCACCGGGGTCCAGGCTCGCCTGGGGTGCACCGGTGCCACCAATGCCGCCGGTTGCGCCGATGTCGGGGTTGGCCAGCGAGGCCTGCTTCTCGCAAAGGTTTTGGTTTTGCGCCGGCACGGGCACCGGCGCCGGGACCGACATGCAAGCGCTCAAAAACAGGGATATCAGCGCGGCAAGGGCCGGCCAACCCACGCGTTTCAGAGCGACATCAAGTGGGTGTGTCATTGTCGGCTCCCTTGAGGTTTTCCGAAGCATTTTCCGAACCGCTTCCCGAGGGCAAGTCAGGTGTCGCATAAAAGTAGATGCCAAAGGTCATGCGCTGGCTGGGCGCCTTGGGTTGCGGTGCGCTGTCAATCGCCTTGAGAGCCGATTTATTCACCGCCAACAGCGCCCGCATGCCCAACTCCTGCGCCTGCGCCGACAGGCGTGCAACGGCAGCGGCGTCGAGGCCGTTGTAATGAACGCTGCGCTCCAGGAAGGGCGGCGCCTGGTCCATCAGGTTGTGGGCGGCGGCGGCGGCGTGGTCATGCAGGTTGTGGCCAAAATAGAAGGCCTTTTCATCAAAACCCTTGGCCGGTACAAAAGCCTGGGTATTGAGGCAAACGCGGTGCTCGTCGTCCAGATGGACGACACCCAGGCGCAACCATTCATCCAGCACAACACGTGATCGAATGTCGCTGTTGACACCCGCCACCAAGCCTTCAAACGACTGCACACCGCCTTCGCTGATGTTGCGCGGCAAAGGCCTGGGTTGGCCCTGTTGGTCAAGAAAGTCGGGCTTGCCAAGCCACTGCGCCACCAACTGCGCGCCAAGCGACACCACCGCGGGCATGTTCTCATCGTCAGAAGCCGCCATATGCCGTAACCGGAAAACGTCCTTGCGGTGCACTCCGGTCAACAAAGAGACGCGGCTGTCAGAAGACGCTTTGCCGTTGAGTCGAAAGTCACTGGCCGCCACATCCACCATTAGGGACTTGAGCAACTCAGACAAATACGCAAAGGTGATGCCGCGCGCGACCAACAGGTGGACCAGTGGCCGCAGGGGTGTGCGCAAGGCCATCACAAACGCCGGTGACGGACTGGCTTGGGAGGAAGCTGGCGTGGACATTTTGATGGCCGTTTGGTTGATGCGTTGCAGTTTTTTTTTTGTTATCGTTTATGTTATAGGAATTACATTTCTTCCACCACTTATTTCTCAAATCACCTTTTTATCAAATTCTAATTTGCACGATGTAATG
>JANNYX010000617.1:0-2971 GCA_031410295.1 Rhodoferax sp. | reverse complement strand
TTCGGCCACTCTGCCATCTCTCCTACTGTTTCGCTTTCAAATCACCACAATAGCGCGTTGTACCGGCTTGTCGTGCCACTGGCACTGCCTGCGCCGGTACGCCTTCTCTTGCGGCGATTTGAAAACGAAACGGGTCCGAGCGAAATTCTACCAGCGCCACGGCGCGTCAGGCCGCTTCGCGAAGGCGTTGCAGGGCTGAATGGACGGTCTCGGATGTCGTGCCTTCACACAACACCAGGCCGTCCAGCGTCGCTCCAGCAGCTTGCAAACTCCGCACCAGCTGCCCGGCGTCTTTGGGTGATGCAAACCCGGCGCTTTGCAGCAGGAGTTTTCCCGAGGCGTCGACGAATTTGACGTAAAACTTGCCATCGGCTTCGCGGTATTGCTTGAAGCTGGGCAGGGCGGTCTTTTTGGCCTTGCCTGCGTCAGTGCCGATACCCAATTCATTTCCGCCGAGCGGGCGCAGCCCCACCGCGTGCCGCAGCCGCGCCATGAACGGTTTGGACAACTTGCCCGCTTTTTCAGCCCCGGCCAGCAAAATCGATTCGACCTTGGCCGGGTTGGCCATCAGCGCTTCATACGTGGCGCGCATGGGCGCGATCTCGCGGTCGATGCGTTCAAACAGGATCTGTTTGGCATCGCCCCAGCTAATGCCATCCGCATAGGCTCTGCGCAACTGAGCGGCTTCGGAATCCGAGGCGAATGCCTGGTAAATTTGATAAAGGGCAGACCCTTCAACCGCCTTGACCTCCCCCGGTGCGCGCGAGTCGGTGACGATGCCGGCAATCAGTTTTTTGAGTTGTTCGCGCGGCGCAAAAAGTGGAATTGTGTTGTCGTAACTCTTGCTCATCTTGCGGCCATCCAGCCCGGGCAGGGTGGCGACGTTGTCGTCGATGACCACTTCCGGCAGCGTGAAATGTTCGCCATAACGGTGGTTGAAACTCGCCGCCATGTCGCGGGTCATTTCCAGATGCTGCACTTGGTCGCGCCCGACCGGCACCTTGTGCGCGTTGAACATCACGATGTCGGCCGCCATCAACACCGGGTACATGAAGAGGCCCGTGTTGATGTCAGATTCGGCTTCCACGCCTGCGCTCAGGTTCTTATCCACTGCCGCTTTGTAGGCGTGGGCACGGTTGAGCAAACCCTTGCCGGTGACGCAGGTCAAGAGCCAGGTCAGTTCCGGAATTTCGGGGATGTCCGATTGCCGGTAAAACGTCACCCGCGCTGGGTCCAGCCCTGCGGCCAGCCAGCTGGCGGCAATCTCCAGCGTGGAGCGCTGGATGCGAGCCGGCTCGTCGATCTTGATCAGGGCGTGGTAGTCGGCGAGGAAATAAAAACTCTCGACGTCGGCGCGGCGGCTGGCCTGCACCGAGGGGCGGATGGAGCCCACATAGTTGCCCAGGTGCGGGGTGCCCGAGGTGGTGATTCCGGTTAAATAACGGGTGACGCTCATTTCAGATGTTTTCAGAGGGCTTCAGATTGCTTTTCAGCGGACCAACCAGGCCAGCGGCGCCAACACGATGTCCAGCAGGCCAAAGGTCGCCGCCATGAGGGGCCGCATCCACAGTGTGGTGACGACACCGGCCACCACCAGACCCATGACGATGAAGAAACCCCAGGGTTCGATGCGCGCCACCAGTTCGGCCTGTTTGTACGGCAACAGCCCGACCAAAATGCGCCCGCCATCCAGCGGCGGCAGCGGAAACAGGTTGAAGACGAACATCACCACGTTGACCAACATGCCGCCCTGGCACATCTTGACGAAAAACGGCTCATTCACGCCGGCGCCGATCAGCACATACAGCAAGATGCCCCACAAAAGCGCCTGCGCCAGATTCGCGCCCGGGCCGGCCAGCGCCACCCAGATCATGTCGCGCTTGGGGTTGCGCAAATTGCCAAAACGCACCGGCACCGGTTTGGCGTAACCAAACAGGAAGGCGCCCGAGGTGGCGAAATACAGCATCAAGGGCATCAAAATCGTGCCCACCGGGTCAATGTGTTTGAGTGGGTTCAGCGTGATGCGCCCCAGCGCGTAGGCGGTGTTGTCGCCAAAATGGCGGGCTGCGTAACCGTGTGCGGCTTCGTGCACGGTGATGGCGAAAAGCACCGGCAAGGCGTAAATCAAAACAGTGCGCAAGAGTTCGGTGATGTCCATGGCAGGATTGTGTCAGACTGTGTTTTTACAAACCAAGCACCGCCAGCGCGCCACGGCCTTCGCGCACAACAATCGGTGTGCCCTCGCTCAAGTCGATCACGGTAGTGGGCTCCAGCGCGCAGGCGCCAGCGTCGATGACGGCGGCAACATCGTGTTCATACCGCGCGCGAATGTCCTGCGCGTCATTGAGCGGCTGTGTTTCGCCCCGTGGGATCAGGGTGGTGGCCAGGAGCGGCGCGCCATGCAGCAGCAACAATTCGTTGAGCGTCTTGTGCTGCGGCACACGCAGGCCAATGGTTTTGCGCTGTGGGTGGCTTACGCGTCTTGGCACCTCCTTGCTGGCTGGCAGGATGAAGGTGTAGGGCCCAGGGGTCGCCGATTTCAGAAGGCGGTATTGCTGGTTGTCGACTTTGGCGTAGTTGGCCAACTCACTCAAATCCCGGCACAACAAGGTCAGGTGGTGTTTGTCGTCCACACCGCGGATGCGGCGCAGGTTCTCGGCGGCGGCTTTGTCGTCCAGGTGGCAAACCAGCGCGTAACTGGAGTCGGTCGGCACTGCCAGAATGCCGCCTTTCTCCAACAGGCCCACCGCCTGTTTGAGCAGACGCGCGTGTGGATTTTCAGGGTGGACTTCGAAATACTGGGCCATGGCCTAAGGGTGCGTCAAGCGGATTGCGCCGGTTCAGGACTCGGCTGGCTCGGGCACCACCCGAACCACCCGCGCGCCGCGTGATTCACGCACGGTGAGCCAGGTGCCCAAGGCGCCACAGCCGGTGATCATGGCAATGCCCAGCAGCGACCAGGCATCTGGCA
>JANNYX010000616.1:0-11687 GCA_031410295.1 Rhodoferax sp. | reverse complement strand
CGGTCAGCGTAACGGTACCGGTGTCCCAGGTGTCCAAGCCCGCCATGCAGTTGAGCAGGGTGGATTTGCCCACACCCGATTCGCCCACGATGGCGACGAACTCACCGGGGGCGACCGTCAGGTTGACGCGCGAGAACACGGGCACCTCGCCATAGCGTTTGCTGAGGTTTTGAATGACCAGTGTCATGCCATTGGCTTCTGAAAACCCCGCACAAGACGCTGCACGGCCCGCAGCACCTGTTGCACGGCATCGGTTGCATCGCTGACGACCACTTCACGTTGCGACATAGCGCGCAGCCAGGTGATTTGCCGCTTGGCGAGTTGGCGCGTAGCAAAGATGCCGCGGTCGCGCAATTCGCTCATGGGAATTTTTCCGTCCAACGCCTCCCAGACCTGGCGGTAACCGACACAGCGCATCGAGGGCAAATTGGCATGCAGGTCGCCGCGGGCGCGAAGTGCCGTCACTTCGGCCAGAAATCCGTGGCCGAGCATCGCGTCGAAGCGTTGGGCAATCCGTTCATGCAGCCAGGCCCGGTTTGCCGGTTCTAAAGAAATCAGGGCTGAGGCCGTCGAATAATCAGCGTTATTTGCTACTGATTTAATAGTATGCAGGGATGACAAGGTTTGACCGGTGACCCGGTAAACTTCCAGCGCCCGGGAGATGCGTTGGGAGTCGGCGGGGGCCAGCCGCGCGGCGGTTGCCGGGTCAATCACGGCCAGGGCGGCATGCAACGCAGGCCACCCTTGCGCGCGCGCTTGGTCTTCAATGGCGGCGCGCACGGCGGCGTTGGCGCGCGGCAAATCGTCCAGGCCGTCCGTCAGCGCCTTGAAGTACAACATCGTGCCGCCCACCAGCAGTGGCAGTTTGCCGCGCGATGAGATGTCGGCAATCAGGCGGCGTGCGTCGGCGACAAATTCTGCTGCGCTGTAGGCAAAAAGCGGGTCGCGGATGTTGATGAGGTGGTGCGGCGCCTGCGCCAATTCGCTGGCCGAGGGTTTCGCCGTGCCGATGTCCATGTCGCGGTAGACCAGGGCCGAGTCGACGCTGACAATCTCCGTGTCAAATTCCGCGGCAACGGCCAGCGCAGCGGCGGTTTTGCCCGACGCCGTCGGTCCGGCAATCGCCACATAAGGCGCCAGGGAATTGGCCTTGGGCAGCCAGCTTTCAGGCATGTGTTGAAGCGCCATGTTTTTGCACCAGCGTCCAGGCGTTCAAGGCGATCAAAGCGGCCCAAAACCAGACGCCCAAGGCCATCGGGTAAACCGTGCCATTGAGGCCCTGGCCCAGCCAGCCGCCAATGGCAAATGCCACCACCATCATCAGGAAACCGTTCAGCGCGGCGGCCGCGCCCGCCGCCTGCGGGAAAGGCCCGACGGCGCCACTTTGTCCGCAGGCCTGGTGGATGCCGTGCCCGACCATGTAGCCACAAAACGGCAACATCAAGGCCCAGACAGTATGCATGCCGGCGAGTGCCAGCAGACCCATCGCCGAGCCCGCCGCCAGCGTGATGGCGCCGCCAATGGCGACGGTTTTGCGCACGCCAAAACGCAACAACAAACGCCGGCACAGGAAGGTGCCCGGAATATAGGCCAGCGCCGAGGCCACCAGCACCAGGCTGAAAGCGTTCGGGCTTAGGCCCAGCACCTCGATGTAGACAAATGACGAGGCGGCGAGGTAGGTGAACAACCCGCCGTAAGAACAAACGGACAAGGCGCAAAAGGTTCGAAACGTCGGGTTCTGAAGAATGTCGCGCCAGGTCGAAACGAGCACCGCGAATTGAAGCGCCTTCGGGTTGGGCTTCTGCAGGGTTTCCTGGAAACGCAGGGCGACCAGGCAAAGTGTTGCGCCGCCGAAAACCGCCACCGCCGCCAGGCTTGCGCGCCAACCCCATTGGGTGCTCAACACGGCGCCAATGGGCAGGCTGACACAGGCGATGAGTCCCAGCCCCGAGAGTCCGCGCGACATCGCCTTGGCGCCTTCCACCGGCGTGTACAGGTCGCGCACGATGGCGCGGGCACACATCACGGCAGCCCCCATGGCGGCGCCTTGCAGGGCGCGAAACGTAATCAGCATCGCCATGTTGGCGGCCAGCGCGCAGGCAACCGACGAGACCAGGAACAGCGACATGCCGGCCAGCAGGATCGGCCGGCGCCCAAAGCGGTCGGACAGCGGCCCCCAGAACAGCTGCGACACGCCAAACGCCAAAAGAAGCGCCGTCAAGGTCAACTGGGCTTGCCCGACGCTGGCCCTGAAGCTGGCCGCGAGCATGGGCAAGGCCGGCAAATACAAATCTGTGGTCACCGCTTGCAGGCCCAACAAAAGGGCCAGCAACAGCACCACCATGCTGGGGCTCATGACCGGCACGCGAAGCGGCGAAGGCTGGCGCGCCGAGGCGCCCTCAGGAGCCGGAACTTGGTCCAAATCAGCGCAGGTTGAAGAGTTGCGCCAGCGCCTTGCGGTACTCGGGCTGCCCCAGCGAATTGGTATTGAAGTGGGAGCCGCCGTCAACCATCACGAAGGTTTTGGGTTCACGCGCCAGGTCAAACAGGCGGCGGCCCAGCTAGGGTTTGATGGTGGCGTCGTCAGAGCCGTGCACCACCAAGAGTGGCGAGCCGATCTTGTCGATTTTGTCAGCGGCCTCAAAACGTTGTGTGATCAGCGGCGAGAGCGGCAACCAGCCCCACTTGTAGCTGCCAAAGACGTCGGGAATCGACGTGAAGGCGCCTTCGAGGATCGTGCCGGCCTCATCGTTCACTTCGGTCGCCAGCTGGACTGCGATTGCGCCGCCCAATGAGTGGCCGAAGATGAAACGCTTGCGCGCCGGGTATTTGGCGGCCAGCCACTCCCACGCCGCGCGGGCGTCTTCGTAAGCCATCTCTTCAGACGGCAACTCGGTGCTGGTCTTGCCAAAACCGCGATAGTCGATGGCCAGCACGGAAAACCCGAGCTCCTGCATGCGGCGCATGCGCGCCGACGAGCCGTGCACGTTCCAGCGCGCACCGTGCAAATAAAGCAGCACCGGCGCCTGGTCACCCACAGATGTGTCAGCCGCCTGCCACAAGCCGTGCAGCTTCACCGGCTCGCTGGTGACCTTCGACTGGAACGCAATCCAGACATCCTCCATGCCTTCGGCGAAGGCGCCGCTGTTGCCCCAACTGCGGTCGCTGGGCTGGAAAATCCAGGCCCGTTGTTTTTCGTCAAGAATGGCGCAGCCGACCAGCAGGGCCAGGCTCAACAGGAGGACGGAAATGAGGCGCAGGGGTTTCATAGGCCCCGAAGATACCAAATCTTGCGAAACAAGACTTACCCCACCACCACTTCGCTGATCTGCATCACCGGCGCAATATCTGTGTAATTGGGAATGTCGGCCATGATTTCCTTCGCATGGGGCCCAAAACCGGCCTGAAAGGCCTCCACCGAGTCGGCGAAAATGTGGCACATGCCGACGTAAGTCGCGGGTGCGCCTGGGGTGCCGCCGGCCAGGCCTTTGTCAACGGTGTAGGATTTGCAGCTTGCGCCCATTTTGGCCTTGAGCAGCGGCATGTGTTTGTCGCGGTAATACTCGTGGTTGAACCGCGCGCCGGGTGTGTTGGGGTACATCACGCTGACTTTGATCATGTTGGGCTCCGTTTTATTGTGCCGCATTGACGGCCGGTTGATGAAGGGGCCATGGTGCGTCAGGTGTTGCAACTTTGCAAGCCCCGCTATGGCAAAACCCCTTAAAGCGTCGGGCTGCGCTATAATCCAAGGCTTCGCCCAATTCCGGTTGGGTCTGATTTCAAGCAGTTAAATCAACATCTTGACCAACATCTTGCGCTTTTTGGTCGCCGCCTTCAGGGTTTTGGGCGGCCAGGCGCTTTAACCAGCTTTAACCAGCTGTAACCAGGAAGTGGATCATGGCCGTCCAGCAAAACAAAAAGTCACCGTCCAAGCGCGGTATGCACCGTTCACACAATGCCCTGAACGTGCCTGGCATTGCCGTGGAGCCGACCACGGGCGAAACCCACCTGCGCCACCACATCAGCCCCACCGGCTTTTACCGTGGTCGCAAAGTTGTCAAGACCAAATCTGAAGCCTGATAAGGCCGCTGCACCAAGCGATTGAGGCAGGGCCCGAGCCAATTGACAACGATCGCTGTCGATTGCATGGGCGGCGATTTCGGCCCCAGCGTCACGCTGGCGGCCTGTCGCAATTTCTTGCAGAAGCAACCCAAGGCCCAGCTTGTTCTGGTGGGCCTGGCCGATAGCCTGGCCAAATTTTCGCACCCCCGCGCCAAAATCGTGACGGCCACCGAAGTCGTCGCCATGGACGATTCCGTCGAGGTGGCGTTGCGCCGCAAAAAAGACTCCTCCATGCGCGTGGCCATCCAGCAGGTGAAGGATGGCGCGGCGCAAGCAGCGCTGTCGGCCGGCAATACGGGCGCATTGATGGCCATCTCCTACCTGTTGCTGCGCACCGTGGACGGCATCGACCGCCCCGCCATCGCCGGTCAAATTCCCAACGCCAAAGGCGTCGCCACAACCGTGCTGGACATGGGCGCCAATGTCGACAGCACGGCCGAACACCTGTTGCAGTTCGCCGTGATGGGCTCGGCGCTGGTATCGGCCCTGGGTGGCGGTGAAAAACCGTCGGTCGGCCTGCTCAACATTGGCGAGGAATCGATCAAGGGCAATGAAGTCACCAAAAAAGCCGGCAAGTTGTTGCTGGCCGCGGGTGAGGCAGGTGACCTCAATTTTTACGGCAACGTCGAAGGCAATGACATTTTCAAGGGCACCGTAGACATCGTGGTCTGTGACGGCTTCGTTGGCAACGTTGCCCTGAAAACCAGCGAGGGCCTGGCCTCGATGATTCGCGAGTTCCTGCGCAAAGAGTTTTCCCGCAACTTGTTCACCAAATTCGCCGGCTTGTTGTCTTTGGGCGTGATGACTGCGTTCAAGAACCGCGTCGACCACCGGCGTTACAACGGCGGCGCTTTGTTGGGCCTGCGCGGCCTGGTGTTCAAGAGCCACGGCTCGGCCGACGTGATGGCCTTTGAAGTGGCGCTCACGCGCGCCTTTGATGCCATCAACAACAACCTTCTGGAACGTGTCCAGGCGCGCATTGCGCACGCGTCGGCGCTTTTGCTCAACGTTGATGATTTTGCCAATTCCGAGCCGGCCTTGTCGGCGCCTGCGCCCGTGCCGGTGCGCGCACTGGCAGCTAAACTCGCTTGATGAGACGTTTTTCCCGCATTACCGGCACCGGCAGTTATTTGCCGCCCAGGCGCCTGGCCAATGCCGACCTGGTCGCAGAATTGGCCGCCAAAGGGGTCGAGACGTCTGACGACTGGATCGTTGAGCGCACCGGCATTCGTGCGCGCCATTTTGCCGCAGCCGATGTTTGCAGCAGCGACCTGGCTTTTGAAGCTGCCAAGAGCGCACTGGCGGCTGCGAAGGTAGCGGCCACAGACATCGACTTGATCATCGTCGCCACCTCCACGCCGGACATGGTGTTCCCGTCGACCGCTTGCATCCTGCAAAACAAGCTCGGCGCCAATGGCGGCGCGGCGTTTGACGTGCAGGCGGTTTGCAGCGGTTTTGTCTATGCGCTGGCCATTGCCGATTCAATGATTCAAACCGGTGCGGCCAACAAGGCGTTGGTCGTCGGCGCCGAGGTGTTCTCGCGCATCCTGGATTTCACCGACCGCACTACCTGTGTCCTGTTTGGCGATGGCGCGGGCGCGGTCGTCCTGGAAGCCTCGGAGACCCCCGGCATTCTGGCCAGTGACCTGCATGCGGACGGCAAACACGTCGGTATCCTGTGCGTGCCTGGCAACGTCTCTGGCGGCCAAATTCTGGGAGATCCGGTGTTGAAGATGGACGGGCAGGCGGTGTTCAAACTTGCCGTCGGCGTGCTGGAGCAGGCGGCGAAAACGACACTGGCCAAAGCCGGCAAAACCGAAGCTGACATCGACTGGTTGATTCCGCACCAGGCCAATATCCGGATCATGCAAAGTACCGCCAAAAAACTCAAATTGCCCATGGAAAAAGTGATGGTCACGGTGGACCAGCATGGCAACACCTCGGCCGCTTCCATTCCTTTGGCGCTCGACGCCGGTGTGCGTTCGGGCAAGATCAAACCCGGGCAACTGCTGATGCTCGAAGGCGTGGGCGGCGGTTTTACCTGGGGCGCCGCGCTGCTCAATTTATGAAACCGTTTGCCATTGTTTTCCCGGGTCAAGGCTCCCAATCGGTCGGCATGCTGGACGCATGGGGTGAGCATCCCATCGTCCCGCTGACGCTCAAAGAGGCGTCGGATGCCCTGGGTGAAGACCTCGGAAAACTTATCAAAGAAGGCCCGAAAGAGGCGTTGGCATTGACCACCAACACCCAGCCAGTGATGTTGGTAGCCGCCATTGCCGCCTATCGCGTCTGGATGGCTGAAACCGGCGAAGCGCCGCAAGCGGTGGCCGGTCATTCCCTGGGTGAATATTCGGCGCTGGTCGCCGCCGGCGTGCTGAGCTTGTCGCAGGCGGTGCCCCTGGTACGTTACCGCGCCGCGGCAATGCAGGAAGCGGTGCCCGTGGGTGTCGGTGCTATGGCTGCGATTCTGGGGATGGATGCTTCTAAAATAATAGCACACTGTGCAGATGTTACGACGGCCTTACGGGCTTTGGATGCATCGAACTCAAATGAAGTGGTGGAAGCGGTAAATTTCAACGACCCGTCGCAAACCGTGATTGCCGGCAGCAAAGCGGCCGTTGAAAAAGCCTGCGAAGTCGTGAAAGCCAACGGCGCCAAACGCGCTTTGCCGCTACCGGTTTCCGCGCCTTTTCATTCAAGCCTGATGCAGCCGGCCGCCGACAAGCTGCGCCAAAGGCTCGAAGCCACTGAGTTTGCGGCACCGCAAATCGCCTTGATCAACAACATCGACGTGGCTCTTGAAACCGACGCCGACAAAATCCGCGACGCGCTTTACCGGCAGGCGTTTGGGCCGGTGCGCTGGGTCGAATGCATACAAGCCATCAAGGCGCGCGGCATCAACACAGTGGTCGAATGCGGCCCGGGCAAGGTGCTCGCCGGTTTGGTCAAGCGCATTGACGCCGACATGGCCGGCTGGCCCCTGTTTGACCCGGACAGCCTGGCCGAAGTCAAAAACCATCTGAACGGTTGACGCCATGAGCAAACTCGAATTTGCAGGGCAAGTTGCCTTGGTGACCGGTGCTTCACGGGGCATCGGCGCAGCCATTGCCTTGGAACTTGCACGTGCGGGCGTGACAGTGATCGGTACGGCCACCTCTGACGAAGGCGCCGCAAAAATCACCACTGCACTGACGCAGTACCCTGGCAGCCGCGGGCAAAACCTGAACGTCAACGACATTCAAGCCGCAGAATCCCTGGTGGAGGCGATCGTCAAGGAGCACGGCGGCCTTCATGTCCTGGTCAACAACGCGGGCATCACCCGCGACAACCTCACCATGCGGATGAAAGACGCCGATTGGGACGCGGTGATTGACACCAACCTCAAGGCCGTCTTTCGCATGAGCCGCGCGGTGATGCGCACGATGATGAAACAACGTTATGGGCGCATCATCAATATCACGTCGGTGGTCGGGGCCTCCGGCAACGCCGGCCAGGCTAACTACGCCGCTGCCAAGGCAGGCGTCGCGGGCATGACCCGTGCACTGGCGCGAGAGCTGGGTTCGCGCCACATCACGGTCAATTGTGTCGCGCCAGGGTTCATCGAAACCGACATGACGGCGGCGCTGCCCGAAGAGCAGCACGAAGCGCTTTTGGGTCAGATTCCCCTGGGGCATTTGGGGAAACCGGCCGACGTGGCGAACGCGGTGGCATTTTTGGCATCACCCCAAGCGGGTTACATCACCGGGCAGGAATTGCACGTCAATGGCGGCATGTATATGTAGGAGAACCGGTTGATCCGCCCGGAATTGGCAAGTAAACACCTGCGGGAAACGGCGCCGGAAATAGGGCCGCAGTTGGCCCGCAGCACAGCTAGAATTGCGGATTCTTTTACAACCCTTTGAGGGATTTCATGAGCGATATCGAAACACGCGTTAAAAAAATCATTGCCGAGCAACTCGGCGTTGAAGAATCACAGGTCACCAATGAAAAGGCCTTTGTCGCTGATCTCGGCGCGGATTCTCTGGACACGGTCGAACTGGTGATGGCGCTGGAAGACGAGTTTGGCATCGAAATTCCGGACGAGGACGCAGAAAAAATAACCACGGTTCAAAACGCGGTGGATTACGCCAGCACCCACAAAAAAGCTTGATGTCCAGGCGTCGCGTCGTCGTCACTGGCCTGGGCTGCATCAGCCCCGTGGGCAACACGGTGGCCGAGTCCTGGTCGAACTTGCTGGCCGGCCAGTCGGGCATTGACACCGTCCAGAGTTTCGACGCCACCAACTACGCCTGCAGGTTTGCGGGAGAAGTCAAGGGGTTCAGCATCGCCGATTACATCCCCGAAAAAGAAGGCCGGCACATGGACCGTTTCATCCACCTGGGGCTGGCAGCGGCCTTTCAGGCGGTGGCCGATTCAGGTCTTGCAACGGGCGAGGCGCTGAGAGATGACGACGCCGTGCGAATTGGTTGCAATATCGGTTCCGGCATCGGTGGCCTGCCGCTGATCGAAACAACGCGCGACGAGTTGGTCAACCGCGGTCCCCGGCGGGTATCGCCGTTCTTCGTGCCGGCGTCCATCATCAACATGATCTCGGGCCATGTGTCGATGCGGTTCGGTTTCAAGGGGCCCAATATTGCCATCGTCACGGCCTGTACCACCGGGCTGCACAGTATCGGCGTGGCTGGGCGAATGATCGAATACGGCGATGCCGACGTGATGATTGCCGGTGGCGCCGAGGCTACCGTATCGCAACTTGGCATTGGCGGTTTTGCCGCCATGCGCGCTTTATCAGTGCGCAACGATGATCCAAAGACGGCCAGCCGGCCCTGGGACAGGGACCGCGATGGGTTTGTGTTGGGCGAGGGCGCGGGCGTCATGGTCCTCGAAGAATATGAACACGCCAGGGCGCGCGGCGCGAAAATTTACGCCGAACTGGCCGGTTTTGGCATGAGTGCCGACGCCGGCCACATGACGGCGCCAAATATGGACGGCCCCAGGCGCGCGATGGTCAGCGCATTGAACAATGCCGGCGCCAATGCCGACCAGGTCGACTATTTGAATGCGCATGGCACCTCAACGCCTTTGGGCGACATCAACGAATCGAACGCCATCAAGTCGGCTCTGGGTGACCATGCGAAAAAAATGGTCATCAGTTCAACCAAGTCAATGACGGGCCATTTACTGGGCGGGGCTGGCGGCATCGAGTCAGTGTTCACTGTGATGTCGATTCACGACCAAAAAGTGCCACCCACAATCAACATCTTCAACCAGGATCCGGAATGCGACCTGGACTATTGCGCCAACACCGCGCGCGACCTGAAAATTGAACTTGCCGTCAAGAATAACTTCGGCTTTGGTGGAACGAATGGGTCGCTGGTTTTCAAACGCCTGTAAATCCGCTGAATCCAGGCTTTTGGAACCGACTTTCCCACCAACTTTGCTTGACCATGCACAACGCCCCGGCGGTCAATTTTCCGGTGGGGCGCCCGGTTTTTTTTGGTGTAGTGCTGGGCCTGCTCTGGACCATTGGTGCGCTCGCCGCGGGGTACGTGGCTTCCCTGCAGTTTCAAGCGCCCTTGGTGGTTCCCGGGGTTTTGGCGCTTTGTGTTGCCGTTGCTGCGGGAGCGTTCATTCAGTGGCGAAAAACACCAAACGGAACACTTGGCTGGGACCGGGACCAATGGTCGTTCGTCAGCGCCCAGAGCACCTCCAAATTACCCGTGGCGCTGGACGGCGTTTCCGTTCATCTTGACTTCCAGTCGGTGATGCTGGTGAGTTTTTCCAACCGGGACGGCGACCGCATGTGGTTATGCCTGGATGGCGCGGCTGACAAACAGCGTTGGCGCGCCCTGCGTCGTGCGATTTATGCGCGGCCAAGGCACAAAGTTGGCGAGCACCTTGGCGAAAAAAACAGCCGGACGATTCTGGATCATGACGCTGCCTGAAGCTTCTGCGCCGATATCGCCCAACGACAGCGACCTGATGCTGGTTGAACGCACCGTGGCGGGCGATCAGAAGGCGTTTGAGCTGTTGGTTATTAAATATCAGCGGCGCATCCAGCGCCTGATCGGACGCATGGTGCGGGATGTGGACTTGGTTGAGGATATTGCGCAGGAGACCTTTATCCGGGCTTACCGTGCTTTGCACCAGTTCCGGGGCGATGCCCAGTTTTACACGTGGTTGTATCGTATCGCCGTAAACACCGCCAAAAAAGCATTGATGGAGCTCAAACGAGATCCTACGGTCTCAGAAAGCTACCTTCAAAAAGACGATGACGATGAAACTAAATCGCATGGAAACGAACCAAGCACGGACGACACGCCGGAATCGGTGTATGCCGCCAATGAAATCGCGGCGGTTGTCAATGCCGCTATGCTGGCATTGCCGGAAGATTTGCGCCAGGCGTTGACCTTGCGGGAAATTGAGGGATTGAGTTATGAGGAAATTTCGGCCGCCATGAATTGCCCGATCGGGACGGTTCGGTCGCGCATTTTTCGCGCTCGCGAAGCCATTTCGGCCCGAATCAAGCCGATGCTTGAAAACCAGGCCGGTAAACGTTGGTGAGCGTTGGGCTGTCGGCTCGTGAGAGTCATGCGGGTCTTTGCTATGCAGGCGAAGGTCGGCAGAGTAGGATGTCAAGAGGTTGAAGATGACAAATGTCGAAGAATTGAAAAACCGCGCACTGGTCTCCGACCTGATGGATGGGCGTCTGCTAGGAAGCGCGTTCAGCCAGGCGGTTGATTTGGCAAGCAGCAGCGACGCCGGGCGTGCGTCCTGGCATATTAACCACATCATTGGTGACATTTTGCGTTTTGGTGATTCGGCTGCCGCGGCGACCGATACACGGTTTGTTGACAGATTCCGTAGCCGTTGTGAGCAAACGCAGTTGCCAACAGTTTTGTCCCCTGACCTTATGGAGCATGGCGAATTGGCGGTGGGCACGCTGAAAGCCCGTCTGGGATCCAGCAGCAGCAACAGTTCGAGTTTTCGCTGGAAGCTGGCGGCTGGTGTTGCGTCCTTGGCGGCCGTCGTTGCAATTGGCTGGAACACCTTGACGGGTGCCGGTGGACCGGATTTCGCGCCAGCGCGAGTGCCACAATTGGTGAAAGCCGGCGAGGTGGCCGCTCCCAACCAGGAATCACAGATCATGATTCGCGACCCGCATCTCGATGCGCTGGTTGCAGCTCACAAACAATTTGGTGGAACTTCAGCGTTGCAAATGCCGGCGGGATTCCTGCGCAACGCGACGTTTGAGAGTCCTGCCCGGTGAATGCCACCAGACTTTATTTGTTGGGCGCATTTTTGGCGCTGACAGGAGGGTATTGCCTGGCGCAATCAGCCGGCCAGGGCGGCGCGGCGCCTGGCGCTCCCTCGGGAGCGGCTGTACAGGAGGGGAGAGTCGCTGAGCGCACTATCTCTGACTGGTTGATGCGCATGCATGAAGCGTCGCGCAAAAGAGCCTACGTCGGCACTTTCGTGGTGTCATCTGCCAACAGCATGTCGAGTGCGCGGATTTGGCACGTGTGTGATGGCGAGCAGCAGTTGGAGCGGGTGGAATCACTTTC
>JANNYX010000615.1:0-3716 GCA_031410295.1 Rhodoferax sp. | reverse complement strand
GATCGCGCCAGTTGGTTTGCCGCAGCAGTTGTTCGAGCGCCTGGGTGGCCATCGGGCCGCGCCAGATCATGGCTTCGTCTTGCGCCACCAGGAACCCGATGGACATCACCTGCACGCCGTAATTCTCCAGCGGGTCCATGGTTTTACCGTCGTCACTCTCGGGGCGGCCGTCAATGCCCATCATCATCGGTACGCTGGGGCCGTAGATGTCGGCGTCCAGCAAACCCACACTCGCGCCTTCCGCCGCCAGCGCCAGGGCCAAGTTGACTGCCGTCGTGCTTTTGCCAACGCCGCCCTTGCCCGAGGCCACGGCCACAATGTTCTTGACTTTGGGCAGCAATTGCACGCCCCGCTGAACCGCGTGGGCCGAGACCTTGGTGTAGACGTTGACGGAGACATTGCCCACGCCTTCCACACCCTTCGCCGCCGCCACCAAGGCCTTGCGAAACCCCGCCACCTGGCTCTTGGCCGGGTATCCCAGCTCCACCTCGAAGGCCACGTCGCCGCTTGAAACCGTGAGGTTCTTGAGTGCCTTTGAAGATACAAAATCGCGCCCGGTGTTGGGGTCGACCACCACCGATAGTGCCTGCATCAACACCGCTTCTGTCACTGCCATTAAAAACTCCTAGAACCCAGTAGTCTACTGGGCACCCAGGTTCACGCCTTCGCCATTCAGGTTATCCCCCAAAAAATCAAGAAACCGCCGAACGGCGGGAACCATCCCCCGCCGCGATGGGAACACGGCATGCACGATGCCAGGGCGTGGTCCCCAGCCAGGCAAGACCAGGGCCAGTTGCCCGCTGCGCAATTCCTCGCGGCACATGTAGTCGGGCAACACACACATGCCGATGCCGCCCAGGATGGCAAATTTGAGCGTCAACAGGTCGTCGGCGACCAGGCGCGGGCGGTGCTCCAGGGTGAAAATTTTCCCATCCGGCCCCGCCAAGTGCCAGGTGGCCTGGCCATCGCCGGCGCACGACATGTTGACACTGTCCAGCCGCGCCAGGTCCGCAGGCGTCACGGCTTGCCCCTGGCGCGCCAGTTGCGCCGGGCTGGCCACCAGCAGCGCCCGGGTGAGGCCCAGGTTCTTCACCACCAGGCTGCCACTGTCATCGAGCGAGCCGCGCACGCGCAGGGCCACGTCGAAACCCTCTTCGATCAGATCGACGACCCGGTTGGTCACCTGCACGTCCAGGTGCACCTGCGGGTATTGCGCCAGGAAACGGCTCAAAATTGGGCCCAGGTTGCTTTGCGCCAGCGTCACCGGGCAGGCCACTTTGACAACACCGCGCGGCTCGGTGCTGGCCTGCTGCATCGCTTCGCTGGCCGCATCCGCCGCGTCGCGCATGGCGACGCAGTGCCGGTGGTAAAGCTCGCCCGCCTGCGTCAGCGACAACTTGCGCGTTGTGCGCTGCAAGAGCCGCACGCCCAGGCGCGCCTCGAGCCCGGCGACGCGGCGCGAAAGTTTGGACTTGGCCAGTCCCAAGTGGCGCCCAGCGGCGGCAAAACCGGCGTGTTCCACGACTTCAGCGAAATACAGCATGTCGTTCAAATCCTGCATGGAAAGTCTCTCCTTTGGCAGCGGCCAGGTTCAAGCGTGTCATCCAACGCGATTTCAAAATGCAAGATGCTTATTGTCTCAAATTTAGAACAATTCAACTTGAAAACAGCTACTTATCAAATATTCGCCTGTCCATGACAATTATTTCATTCGTTTTAATCCGTATTAACCCTTGAAAGGCCGACCATGAACCTCTTGCATATCGACTCCAGCATTTTGGCTGCAAACTCCGTTTCGCGAGCGCTCACTCACCAGATCGTCGAACAATGGCGTGCCGCGCACCCGGGCACGGTGGTGGACTATCTCGATTTGGCGCAAAACGCGCCGACCCACCTGGACGCCCACTCCATTGGTTTTCGCGCGCCGCCCCAGGCCGCCGCGCTCACGCCACGCCAAATCGAGGAAAACGCGATTTCTGAAACCCTGGTGGCCCAGTTTGTGGCCGCTGACGTGGTGGTGATCGGCGCTCCGCTTTACAACTTCACCGTGCCCACCCAGCTGCGCGCCTGGATCGATCGCATCGCCCAGCCCGGCCGCACTTTTGGCTACACCGAAAAAGGCCCGCATGGCCTGGCTGGGGGCAAAACCGTGATCATCGCCAGCACTCGCGGCGGTGTCTATTCGACCTCGGAAGGCGGCCGCGCGATGGAGCACCAGGAGAGTTACCTGCAAACCGTGTTCGGTTTCCTCGGCATCACCGACCTGCGCTTCGTGCGCGCCGAAGGGCTCGCCATGGGAGATGTGGCCAAAGCCGCTGCGCTAGACAGCGCCGCGCTGGAAATCCGGGCACTGGCGCAAGTGGCTGCGAATGAAGCGGTGGCAACTTTGGCGGCTTGACCGCTGGTCGGCTGGACCGCTGAACTGCTATATCGCTTATGGGGTTCTCTGGCGAAACATTCCGTTTTGGAACGAGTGGGCTTTCGCCGATTGGCGGAAGCCCTTCTGGTTTATCTATTTGTATTATTAGTTCAAAAGTTTCTATCTATATAGGCCGTCAATAAATAATGTTTTATTGCTACTATTAGTATAGTAATTAGAATACTTTAATAGTCAAATATTTGTTTTAAATAATTATTGAACGGATTTTATAGTAAAAATTCAACAAGCTCGCCGCCCGCCGGTGCTGTGTGAGGGCGCGGGCGCGGCTTCAGGGACGAAAACATAACTTGGGATAATCAAACCACTTGCGGGCTCTTTTCGCAAGGTTTTATTCGAATCCCGCATGACCTCGCCCCGCCAACTTTTCGTCACCACCGCCCTGCCTTACGCCAACGGCAACTTCCACATCGGCCACATCATGGAGTACATCCAGGCCGACATCTGGGTGCGGTTTCAGAGGATGCAGGGCCACCACGTCAACTTTGTCTGCGCCGACGACGCGCACGGCGCGCCGATCATGATTGCGGCAGAAAAGGCCGGCGTCTCGCCGCGCCAGTTCGTTGACAACATCGCGGCGGGCCGTGCCGAATACCTGAAGGGCTTTCACATCGATTTTGACAACTGGAGCCACACCGACAGTCAAGAAAACCACGCTTTGTGCAAGTCCATTTACGAAGCGCTCGACCAAGTCGGCCTGATTGGCAAGAAGAACGTGGAACAATTTTTCGACCCCCAGAAAAACATGTTTCTGCCGGACCGTTTCATCAAAGGCGAATGCCCCAAGTGCGGCGCCAAGGATCAATACGGCGACAACTGCGAAAACTGCGGCGCCGTTTATGCGCCAACCGATCTGAAGAACCCGTATTCCGCAGTGAGCGGCGCCACGCCGGTGCTGAAATCCAGTGAGCATTTTTTCTTCAAACTCTCCGACCCGCGTTGTGTCGAGTTTTTGCAGGAATGGACGCAAGGCAATGACGAAAACGGCAAGCCGCGCCTGCAACCCGAAGTGGCCAACAAAGTCAAAGAATGGTTCTCGGTGCGCACCAACCAGGACGGCAGCACCTCCGAAGGCCTGGCCGACTGGGACATTTCGCGCGACGCGCCCTACTTCGGCATTGAGATCCCGAACGCCCACGGAAAATACTTTTACGTCTGGTTTGACGCGCCAATCGGTTACCTTGCCTCACTCAAAAACCTGCTTGAAAAACGCGGGCAAAATTTCGACGCCTACATAGCCGACCCGTTGGTCGAGCAATACCACTTCATTGGCAAAGAC
>JANNYX010000614.1:0-14223 GCA_031410295.1 Rhodoferax sp. | reverse complement strand
CACCGCCAACCTGGGACACCACGGTAGCGCTGGACCGTATCATCAGCGCGCAAAACAGCTGGTTGTGTTCTGCCAACCGGCGGCGCAGCCCGGCCTTGGGCCTGACTACCCTCACCGCATTGGTGCTCAAGGGGCAGTCGTACACAGTTGCGCATGTCGGCGACACACGGGCTTATTTGCTGCGTGGCGGCGCGTTGACCCAGCTCACCCACGACCACACCGTGAACCACCCCGACTTTCGCCACCAGTTGTTGCGCAGCGTGGGCGCCGAAGACCATGTGGTGGTTGACTACAGCCAGGGTGAGCTTCAGGTGGATGACGTGTTTCTCCTCTTAAGCGACGGGGTGCACGGCCATGTCCCCAATGCGCAACTGCAAACCCTGTCGGTCGGTGTGGGTGTCCAGGAAGCCAGCCAGCGCCTGCTCGACGCCGCCTTGCTGGCTGGCGCCAAAGACAACCTGACTGCGATGGTGGCGCGGGTTGAGACTCTGCAGGAAGCCTCCTTGCAGGACCTGACCGCCAGCGCGCAGGCCTTGCCGATCCACGCCAAACTGCGCGTGGGCCAGGTGATCGATGGTTTGACGGTAACAGCGCTGGGGGCCGACAACGGCGTCAACCTCATCCATCAGGTCAGGGACGCCGGCAGCCAGACGCTCTACGCGCTCAAAACGCTCAACCCCTCGCGCGCCCATGACGCGCAGGAGCGTGCCATGCTGGCGCACGAGGCTTGGCTTGCCAAACACATGCAGGCCGGGCGGGCGGCGCAACATCTGGTGCATCTGCACGAGCATTTGCCGGGCGGCAAACCGCGCAGCGCCTTTTATCTGCTCTATGACTGGCACGCGGGCGATACCTTGCAGCAGCGGCTCGAGCGCGACCCCAAAGACAATCCGGCCGAAGTGGTCGGCTTCATGCAGCAGGCGCTCAAGGCGCTCGGCGCTTTGCACCGCCAAAGCGTGATTCACCGCGATGTCAAACCGGCGAACCTGCACCTGGGCGAAGACGGGGTCTTGCGCCTTTTGGATCTGGGCGTGGCCCTGAGTGGCAAGGAGCCGGAATCGATGCGCAGCCTGCATGCCGGCACGCCCAGTTATGTGAACCCGGAGCAATGGGGTTATTCCCCCGCGGGGGGCGAGGTGCAAGAGGAATTGCCCAATGCCCAAAGCGACCTGTATGCCCTGGGCGTAACGCTGTACCAGCTGCTCACGGGCCGCCTGCCTTACGGCGAGGTGTTGCCTTATCAGGCCGGGCGTTATTTCAGAGACCCGGTGGCGCATTCCCGCGTCAACCCGAAGGTGCCGATCTGGCTCGACCACATCGCCCTGAAAGCCGTCGCGCGCGACCAGCGCCAACGCTTTGAAACCGCCGAAGAAATGTTGCTCGCCCTGGAGCGCGGCGCCAGCCGGCCCCTCACCGCGCCGCAAACCTCGGCGCTGTTGCAGCGCGACCCGGCGGCGAAGTGGAAACTGGGTTTCGTCATTTCTGTCCTGTTCAATCTGATGTTGATCTACTGGCTGCTTTTTTTGCCCAAGTAGCGGGTGCTTCAAATGACAGAGAATCCTGAAAACAGGAGACTCTCCCATGCATGACCTGGTCATCCGGCACGGCAACATCGTTGACGGCGCCGGCGCGCCGGCCTTCAACGGCGATATCGCGGTGCACAACAGCACCCTGGTCCAGGTTGGCGGCAAAGCTGGCGCGGGCAGGCGCGAGATCGATGCGGCGGGGGCGCTTGTCACCCCCGGCTTTGTCGACATCCACACCCACTTTGACGGCCAGCTCACCTGGGACCCGTACCTGAGCCCGTCCGACGGGCACGGCGTCACCACCATCGTGGCGGGCAACTGCGGCGTCGGTTTCGCGCCGGCCAAACCCGACAAACACGCCTGGTTGATCGACCTGATGGAGGGTGCCGAAGACATCCCCGGCGCCGCGCTTGCGGAAGGCATCCAGTGGGACTGGGAGACCTTCCCGCAGTACCTGGATGCGATCGCGCGAAAAAAATACGCCATGGACATCGGCACCCAGGTGCCCCACGGCCCCTTGCGCGCCTACGTCATGGGCGAGCGCGGCGCCGCCAACGAGGAAGCCACGCCAGACGACATCGCGCAGATGGCGGCGCTGGTCAAAGAGGGTTTACAAGCCGGCGCGCTGGGTTTTTCAACTTCCCGCGTGTTGATCCACAAATCCAAATCCGGCGAGCTGGTGCCCGGCACCTTTGCCAGCCGCGACGAACTTTTTGGCATTGGCCGCGCGATCCAGGCGGCAGGGCATGGGCTTTTTCAGATGACCGGCATCTACGACAAGGTTGAAAGTGAATACGCCTGGATCACCGAGCTTGCGCGCGCGACCGGCATCACGCTGCAGTTCAACTTCCAGCAGGGCGACGACGCGCCCAACCAGTGGCGGGACATTCTGAAAATGATGGAAAGCGCCCACGCCGAAGGGCTGAAGATTTACGGCGGCATGGCCGGGCGGCCGGCCGGCATGTTGTACAGCTGGCAGTCGACGATTCATCCCTTCGTCGGTTATCCGTCCTTCGCGGCGATTGCGGCGCTGCCCTTGAGCGAGAAACTGGCGCATTTGAGCCAGCCGGAATTCCGCGCCAAACTCTTGGCCGAAACGCCGGCAGACCTTGGACCCACGGGCAATTTCGTCACCCGAAGTTTCCACAAACTCTTTGTGCTGGGCGACCCGCCCGAGTACGAGCCCGCGCCGTCAACTTCGATCGGCGCCATGGCCAAGGCCCAAGGGGTCGCGCCCGAAGCGCTGGCCTATGACCTGATGACGGGGCAGGGCGCCAACCAAGGCGCCAACCAAGGCAGCAACGCAGGCAGCAATGCCGCCACGGCGCTTTTGTACTTCCCCATCTTCAACTATTCCAACAGCAACCTGGATCACCTGGTGGAACAGATGAAGTCCCCCACCACGGTGTTGTCGCTCGGTGACGGCGGCGCCCATTGCGGCTTCATCTGCGACGCGTCGCTGCCGACCTTAATGCTCACCCACTGGACGCGCGACCGCAAGCGCGGACAAACCTTGCCGCTGGAATTCATCGTCAACGCGCAAACCCAACGCACCGCCCGGTTTTATGGCCTGTTTGACCGCGGCGTCCTGAAACCCGGCTACAAAGCCGACATCAACCTCATCGACTACCCGCGCCTGCACCTCAACGCGCCGTATTTCGCCTGCGACCTGCCCGCCAACGGACGCCGGCTGATGCAAAAGGCCGAAGGCTACATCGCCACCCTCGTCAATGGTGTGCCGGTGTCGATGCACGGCGCAGCGACCGGTGATTTGCCCGGGAGGCTGATTCGGGGGCCTCAGCGCGTTCCCGTTTAAAGTTATAAACTTTTTGAGGCTGAGGCCGTCGAATAATATAGGTTTATTGCTATATATATAATAGCAATTTGATCCAAGCCCCCGGTGCATGCGCAGGTGGCGGTTGTCATCGGCCACTTCAACGATGCGGCCGATCATGGCGTGTCAGGCGCCGAGTCGCGTCCCCCTGGACGGCGAACGTTTTGGACGGGCCGTCAGGCGCGCGGTTTGTTCTGTCAGCGTCAACAGTCCCTGCAATGCCGCATTGACCGCTTCCGACGACGGGAAAGCCTTAGCGTTCGCGGGGTTCAGGATCGCGACCGACGAACCCTTTGCCACTTCGGAAAAAAATTTGCCCCGCTCCAGCTTTGCAAAATCTGAGCGTTTGTACTCTGGGCGCATATCGGCTTCAGTTTTTTTCATTCAGTTTCCCCGCATCTGGATGCCCAGCGCGGCCATCACTTTCATCACCGTGTCAAAGCGAGGCTTGGCACCGGGCGCCAAGGCCTTGTACAGGCTTTCCCGCCCCAAGCCGGAGTCTTTGGCCACCTGGGCCATGCCGCGCGCACGGGCCACGTCAGAAAGGGCAAGCAGAAGCAAATCAGGGTCGCCCATTTCAAAAACCGCACTCATGTATTCGGCAATGGCGGCATCGTCCGTTAGATAACGGGCCGCATCGAAAGGCGCGAGCTTGCGCGTCGCTTTGGTTTTTGTCATGGCTGTTCCAATCCCCCAGTTTGCACGTTTCCAACAACCGCAATCTGGCGGCAATCCGCAATTGGGCGCGTTTGTCTTTGAGTTCGTCAAGCCAGTCGACAAATTCGACTGTTTGTTGGACAGTTAGCGATTGCATTGTATCTAATTGGATACGGATTGCAAATTTAAGGGATAAAGTCTGGGTTTCGGAATTCGCCGACCGGCGATCTGCCGGGGCGGCTGATTCGGGGTCCCCAGGGCGCAACAATTTAAAGCCATAAACTTGTTTAAGCCAAGGCCTTTGAATAATATAGGTTATTTGCTATATAAACAATAGCAAATCAGAATCGTCATAAAAAAAGATTGATATCCAGCCCCAATGCCAGCGAGCTGCCGGCGTGGGCCACGACGCCCTGGATCTCGGCGCCGCGGCCGGTCGGGATGACGTGCACAATGCCGAAATTCACGTCCGTCACCACTTCCAGGAGCGACGATTGAATGCCGGGGGCAACGGCAAAATCCGTGTCCAGCAGAGCGTGCACGATCGGCTGGTGTTGAAAGATGGTGCTGATGCCTGACGAGGTGAGCGACAGCGCCTCGTAGGCCGGGTTCGCGCAGGTGATGGTAAAGCGCGCGCCGACGTGGATGTCGCCCGAGACGAATAACAAGCCACGGGCCGAGCCTTCAGTGCGGTTGCTGAGCCTGGCCTTGCCGGCGCTGCGCAACAGGCGCTCCTGCTCGGGCCGCGAGAATTTGTGCGACCACTGGTCGCGCGCCTCGTCGATGTTGCCGATCTTGAAGCTGCCCAAATTGAGCTGGCCGTTGCCCAGGAACTCCGATATCGGCGACAGATGCACATTGAGGATGGCCGGCACCGCCTGCGCATTGCCACCGGGTTCTGGAAAGAGCGTGTTCTTCTCGTCGCCGATCCGGAAGGCCTCGACATCATCGGTGCGGTCGCCCATCAGCTTCAACGTCTGGCCGTCCGGGTCGAGCGAGGCGATGGGGGTCGGCGTCATCACCACCAGTGCCTCCACGTCGGCGGCAAGGTTGGCAAAGACATGGTCGATAAAGGTCCATTGCGCTGCGCCCAGGATCGGCAGTGTGTCACGGAAGACGTCGCGCTCCCCCCGGCTGTCGAGCATCAGCACAACGAGGCGTCCGCAGCGAAAAGCGCAGGGCATGGCATAACGCGAGGGCGAGGGCGGCGGGCCGTCGATGTAGTTGGGCAGCGCCGGGTCGACGCCGTCGCTTGGCCGGGGATTGTGGCAGCCCTGGAAGTGCCAGTAGATGTCGCGGCAGTCCTGGTAATAGGCCTGGCACTTGTCGAAGATGGCGCGGCCACGCGTGTGCCGCTCGACCAGGGTTTCGCTGTCTGACGCGCCAGAGCCCCAGCCGTCGCGGATGTCATGGTCGTCCCACATCATGTAGATGGGCACGTTGGCAAAGACCTTGCGCACAACTGGCCTGGACCAGTTGACGCGGTATTTTTCGACGATGGCTTTGCGCCGGACTTTGGGGGTGGAATTGAGGTGGTCCTCGAACATGTTCGGGCCATCTTCGTCAAGATATAGCTGGTCGCCCATCATCAGGATGAATTGCGGCTTGGCGTCCTCGACGAACTTGCCCAGCGCCTTCCAGGCGCCGTCGCTTCCGGCCACGTTGCAGGAAATCGCGCAAAAGGTGGTGATCGCCATCGAGGCCGGGTCGGGCAGGGCGCGAACGCTGCCCGTGGCGCCCGCCAGGAAGCGGCCCAGACGCAGGACGCTGTAACGGTAGGTGATGTCTGGCCGCAGGCCGGCGGCCACGGCGATGGCAGTGCGAAACTCAAGGGGGCCCAACACCTCTGTGCGGACGAAATCGAAGGTGCCCACGCCGGCCACCCTGAGCTTGTAGAAGCCCGGGTCGTCGAAGACTTTGATCCAGATCCGCGTTGACTGATGGTCGGTATGCCCGACGATGGGGCCAAGCTCGATCCGGTTGACGCCGGGCCGGGGCGGCATGGTCAGCGTGGGGACGGGGCCTCGCCCCTTTCACCGAACAGTGTGTTGCCGATCACTTCACGGATCTCGTCGGCCACCGTTGGCGAGAGCGGGAACTTGATGGGCGCCGCCGCCGCCGCCGCAACCGACGCCGATTTTTGCGCCTGCGCCGCCTTCAGCGTCACCTGCCTGCGCCCCAGGTCGGCGTTGTAGCGTTCAATCACCGGGGCCGCCTTCAGCGCGCGGGCAAGGCTTTTGAGGTCGGTGACGCCGACTGATTTCAATGCGCGCCGATGCACATCGCCGAGCTTGAGCAGGTCCATCGCCGCTGTGAAGTCGAGATTGAGGGAATCGCTTTGCCGCATTTTCGACCAGCGCTCGACCAGCACGCCGGTGACGCGGGGGTCGTTCCAGCGACCGCGCTTGCCTGGAAACGGTTTGCGTTGATTGTTGAGCAGTGTGGCGAGCTGGCGCTCCAGCGCGGTCCACCGGGTGACCGTCTCCAATGCGCGGGTTTTGGTGGCGCTTCGGGCGGAAATCGCAGTGGTCTGCAGGCCGCCGATGTCCAGATCACCGGGCCGGATCGGCAACGGCGCAAACGGGCTGACCGATGACGACGTGTTGAGCAGGCTGAGCAGACCACCTTCGGCGAAAGTGAAACAGGTATCCAGCGTGCGGTCTTCCCCGACCAATACGCCGCGTTCCAGCGGAGAGCGGACCAGGTCGCGCTCGTATTCGTCGCGCAGGGTCTCCAGCCACAGTTCCAGAAGGGTCTTGTAGTTCACTTCACGGCGGCTGATTTGGCCATTGAGCGCACCAGTCGAGATGACGTCGGCGAGGATGGAACCCGGGACGTTGACGGTCCACATCTCGATCGCCGGGCGCACGAACTGCTCTGGCGGTGTCAACGCCTGGGTGATGTCGACGTCCAACTGGTCGAGCGGCGTGCCCACCGGGTAGGTGTCAAACAGGTAGACCAAAAGGCGGCTCAGCGCCGTGCCGCTGAAGCGAAACGGCTCGTCGAAATTCGGCGGGCCGGGGGGATCGTCAAGCAGGCAGACCCGGCGCAACCGCGCCGTGACACAGAAACTCTCGCCCTTGGGCACCACCACCACCGAGGTGAAATCCTGCACACCTTCAATGCCGCTGGAGCGCCGCTGCAGCAGCTGGCCAAACCACAGGCTTGGGTCGGAAGCGTCGGCCGAGAGTTGCTGCAAGGGCTGGGGCGACAGCGAAAAACTCAGGTAGGGCGTGCCAACATACTTGGCGTTGAGCAGGCTCAGAATATTCTCGACCTTGGTCATGTGGCTGACCATCTCGCGCCGTTCCTGCGAGGCCTCGCGGGTGGTGGTGTCGGAGACCTGGGTGACGTCGCGCGAGCCGGTGACGTCGGTCGTCGATGAGCGGGCCGAAAGTCCGATGCCCAGTACCGATAAACCGCCTGACTGCGACGACGTGGAGGTGTGGCTGCCGGTCGCCTCGTGCACCTGGCTGCCGCTCTTGCCGATGAACTGGCTGTTGGCCTCGCCCTCAAACAGATCCGTGCCAATCACACCGGTCATCAGCATCTGCCGGCGCATCGGCGCCGCAGCATGAAAATAGGGCTGCGCCGTGCCGAGCTCGCCGGTTTCCTTGCGCACTTTCATGTCCAGCAACACGTGGTAACACGGGATGCCCTCGCCCAGCGCGGCCGCGGCCGGGGGTGCAACGCCCGGCGGAAAAGCGGCCGGAGAGATCGACACCGTGACCTTCAAAAACACCAGTTGCTGCCCCGGGAACTCGCTGGTCAGGCTCTCGTCCTTGGGCTGAAACGTGAACAGCGAGATCGTCGTCTCGTCTGGCTCACCAGCCGTCAGGTGTTGCGTCGTGGAGGCCAGTTGCCAGGGAATCTCCAGAGGCAGTTGCAGCTCGTCTTGGGTGGCCATGGCAGAGTTCCTCGATCAGAGAAGTCAGTTCCGGGCAAACGACGAATTCGGAATCCCCTGTTCGTCAAGCGCTAATTTAGCCCCTCAGCCATGAACCGTCAACTAAGCGCTGACACCAAGCGCTGACATTAAGCGCTGCGCGCCCTGCCACCCTTCTCAGCCCAGGTCCGTGTCCAGCGGATTTGCATGAAGCGCAACAGCACCAGCATCGCTGCGGCACAAACCGCAAAAGTCAGGAAGCCATAGAGGTAGCTGCCCGTGTGTTGTTTGGAGAGGCCCATGGCGTTGGGGATCAGGCCGCCACCCAAAGCGCCAATTTCACCAATCATTGAGCCGGCCACAGCAGTGGTCAGCGGCCAGCGCAGCGGCACCAGCTGGAAGAGGGCGCCGTTGCCCGCGCCCAGCGCGGCGAAACAAATCAGGAAGAGCAGCATCGTCGTGGGCAAGGAGTTCTCTGCCAGGCCGCAGCCCATCAGGCTCACAGTCACCACCACCAGCACGCCGGTCAAGGTGTTCACACCGCCCCAGTGGTCCGAAATCCAGCCGCCAAATACGCGCAGCGCCGCGCCCATGAAGGCCGCCAGCATGGTGAGCTGACCGGCCTGCACTTTGGAGACGCCAAACTGGTCGTAAAAATAGCTCGGCAAAAAGGTCACCAGGCCAATGAAGCCACCAAAAGTCACGGCGTAAATCAGGCTGAAGGCCCAGCCGTCTTTTTCAAACAGGCAGGCGATGTGCTCCTTGAAGCTGGCGTGTTTGTCCAGATCGGGCGGCTCCTGCGCGAAGATGACCATCACGGCAATCGGCACCAGTACGGCGATGGCGGCAATGCCGTAGACGGCTTGCCACCCGAAGGCCTGCGCCAGTGGCGGCGCCAGCAGCGCAGAAACGGCCGTGCCGACGTTGCCCGCGCCCACCAGGCCCATCGCCAGGCCTTTGTAACGCGGCGGGAAGGAGCCCGATCCGAGTGACAGGGCGACGCCAAAACTGGCGCCGGCAATGCCCAGCAGCACCCCCATCGCCAGCAGGTCGTTGAAAGAGTTGACGAAAAAGTAGCCGAACAACAAGGCCATGGCGATGCAGCCCATTTCTACCAGCGTCGCGTTCTTGCGGCCAATATATTGCGCGAGGATACCCAGCGGGAACCGCATCAGCGCGCCTGCGAAGATTGGAATCGACAACATCAAACCCTTTTGCGCGGGCGAGAGCTGGTACGTCTCCGAGATGAAAGGCGCCATGGCGCCATTCATCACCCAGATAGCACAGGAGAACGAGAAATAGAAGAACGCTGCGCCCAATGTTGGGGCGTGGCCGGACCTCAGAAAGGTGCGAAACGCACCGGGTTGGGTGGCAGATGCGCTGGTTCGAATGGAATGTGTAGGCATGGTGAACCATGCCTTGCCAGAACCGTGCCAGTTAGTTGTTTATGCTGGTCCCAACGCCGGGTCCATGCCATTTTGGCGAATGATTTCGGCATTTTGCGGTGTTGCCATGAACGCAAGAAGGGCAGAAGCGGCCGCCTTGTTGTTGCAGGTTGAAGCGACCGCACCGCTGAACACAGTGGCGATGGCGATGGGTTTGGGCAACATGCCCACCACGTCGACCCCGTTCACGTTCAACAGCTCGCTCAACTGCTGGAAGCCCAGGGCTACTTCGCCTTTGGCGATCAGCGCGCCCACAGGAACGCCCGGCGGCGCTTGCACAATGCGGTCCTTCAGGCTGTCGGCAATGCCCCAGCGCTCAAACAGACTGGCCAGCTGCACGCCGCTGGGGCCGGTGGAATACCCCAGCGTGGAGGCGTTCAAAACCGCCTGTTTGACTGCGCCCTCTGAGGTGATATCGGGATGGGCAGAGCCGCTTGCCACGGCCACAGCAACGCCTGAAATGACTAGATCGCACAGCGTGCCCTGCACCAATTTGCTTGCGCCCTGCAACTGGTCCATCGCATTGCGGGCCAGCACCACCACATCGAATTCCTCACCCGCGTGTACCCGCTTGGCGGCGTCGACCCCGCCGACCGATTCGACGCCGACGGGCTGGCCGCTGGCTGTTTGGTACTGCGCCACCAGATCGTTGAGGATCTGTTGGGTGGCCATGGAGGAAATGACGCGAAGCGGTTGTGCCATGACAGTCGGTAAAGTGAATGGACAATTTCAATTATTGATCAACGCCCCACGACCCGCGCCAAAGGCCATAAGCCAAACGCAATGTGCAAAACGCCAATTGCACAGTGAATGGCGTCTGCTTGATGCGCTCGAAGGGCGATGGCAGGTTGCCCGCGGTGAACAACACCCGTGTCCAGTCGTTCACCCGCAACGCCAGGCCAAACATCGCAAGCAGCGAAGGCCAAGCCATTGCGCGCCAGTGGATGGTCTGGCGCGCTGTTTGATTATTTCTTCTGAAACTATTGGTGATTAGGCCGACGAATATGTTTGATAGTGTGCTATATATATTATAGCATTGCGATGTTCGAGCCCGGGGCATTGAGCGATAGCGCTGCGCGGTGGTGTGCACCTCGCTTTAAACTTGCGCACTATGAGCATGGATGTTGCAGCGGCGGGCGTAATGGTTTTGGGCATTGAGTCGTCCTGCGACGAAACCGGCGTGGCGCTGGTGCATTCGCAGCCTGGTGCGGTTCCGCAGTTGCTGGCGCACGCCTTGCACAGCCAGGTTGAAATGCATGAGGCCTACGGCGGTGTGGTGCCCGAGCTGGCCAGCCGCGACCATATCCGGCGCGTGTTGCCGTTGGCCGCGCAGGTGTTGCAGGAAGCCGGTCGCTATTTAAAAGACCTCGACGTGGTCGCCTACACGCGCGGTCCCGGCCTGGCGGGCGCGCTGCTGGTGGGGGCCGGTGTAGCGTGTGCCCTGGGCGCGGCCTTGAACAAACCGGTGCTGGGCGTGCACCATCTTGAAGGGCATCTGCTCTCGCCGTTTTTGAGCGCCGACCCGCCCGAGTTTCCGTTCATCGCGTTGCTGGTTTCAGGTGGCCATACGCAGCTGATGCGGGTTGACGGCGTCGGGCGATATGTATTGATGGGTGAAACCATTGACGACGCGGCCGGCGAAGCCTTTGACAAGTCCGCCAAGTTATTGGGACTGGGCTACCCTGGCGGGCCGGCGCTGGCGCAGCTGGCAGAACATGGTGACCCGGCGGCTTTCAAACTGCCGCGGCCGCTCCTGCACAGCGGCAACCTGGATTTTTCGTTTGCCGGATTAAAAACGGCGGTGATGGTGCAGGCCAAAAAACTCGGGGATTCACTGGAATCCCGCAAGGCTGACCTGGCAGCCTCAACAGAAGCGGCAATCGTTGAAGTGTTGCTGAAAAAGTCCCTGCGCGCGGTATTTGACAGCGGCTTGAAGCGGCTCGTGGTTGCGGGCGGCGTTGGCGCCAACCGGCAGTTGCGTTCGCAGCTCAACGCGGCGTGCGCAGCACGGGGCGTTCGGGTGCATTACCCCGAGCTGCATTTCTGTTCGGACAATGGCGCCATGATCGCCATGGCTGCTGCCATGCGCCTGCAATCCGGCATCGAGGTCGCCAACACGGCTTACGCTTTTGACGTGAAGCCGCGTTGGGATCTCGCCTTGATGACGGGATGACTCCGCCTGCGGCTTTGATGACGCGCTTGCACGCATGACCCTTGCGCAGTCATTTTGTCATTCACGCCGCAGGCGAAGTCATGGCGTCATTTTCAGGAGACGGCGAGCTCTGTGACCGGGCTGACGACAACCTTTTTGGCCAGCGTCAACGTCAACACGCCGTTGTCCAGCTTGGCTTCGCTGCCCGCCGGGTCAATGTCCTGCGGCAATTCGTAGGCGGCTTTGTACTGACGTGGCGCGCCTTCTTTGCTGGTAATGCGGACGACGGCGCCTTCAATACCGATGGCCAATTGGTCTTTGGCAATGCCGGGAACATCAAACGTCAAGGTGAAGGATTTATCGTCCTGGGCGAAATTGCCGGCGTTTTGGCGCGTGGCAAGCAGGGTGTCGTCAAGGAAACGCTCCAGGGAACGGCCGGACGGTGAATAGGCATGGCGGCGCAGGCTGGGCAGGGTGGTGGTGGCAAAAAACATGGAAAACTCCTGGTGAATTTTGCGGCGCACACTGTGTTTGCCGCATGGCTTGAATCTGCGATTCATCTGCGGTAAATCAAGGGATTCGGCGGATGTTTATTGTTTGGCCCCTCCTCTTGAAAACCTGCCTTGTGTGCCTACTTTGGGGCGCGGTTGGAAATGACGTAAGACAGATGACTTCGCTGCGCTTTGATGATGGCGCTTTGCGCCTATGACTCAAGTCATTGAAGCCGAAGGCGAAGTCATCGAAGCGATGCGAGGTCATCTGTCACAAGAAGTGCGCTACAATTCCAAGGCTTTGCTCCTTACGGGAAGCTTAAGCGCACGCCGGGGCCATTCCAGCTCCGAGCGCAAGTTCATAACCCGGGCAATACGTGAAATTGAGCCCAGCCAAACAGGAAACAGAAATGATCGCATCCAGCATCAAAGCCGCTGTCGTCAAAGACAACGCACGCCAGGCCGGCGACACCGGCAGCCCGGAAGTTCAAGTCGCGTTGCTTACAGCCCGCATCAATGAGCTCACCCCCCACTTCAAGACCCACGCCAAAGACCACCACGGCCGCCGTGGCCTCTTGCGCATGGTGAGCCGCCGGCGCAAGCTGCTGGACTATTTGCGCAGCAAGGACGCCGAACGTTACACGGCGCTGATCGCCAAATTGAGCCTGCGCAAATAAACGCGAGCTGCTAAAAACAGGCGCCTGACTTCATCGAATTTTCTCGGGAAGTCGGGCGTTTCACTTTCGGAATTCAACCGGAGCCACGCCAAAACGGAGCGAAGCTGTGTCATTCCAACTGGGTTCAACGAAGCACCCATCTGGAATGGCATCGTGTTCTGTGCGGCAGTTTCGGGTCGGAAATTCCGGGCCAAGGTGAGGCGGCTTGCCTCCCACAACAAAACGACTCCACTTGGCGTCGTTGTTCCAGGAGATACAACATGGGCCTATTCAACAAAGTCACCAAATCCTTCCAGTGGGGCCAGCACAAGGTCACCATGGAAACCGGCGAGATCGCCCGCCAGTCCACCGGCGCCGTGCTGCTGGACATGGAAGGCACCGTCGTGCTGGCCACCGTCGTCGGCAAAACCGAAGGCAAGGCCGGGCAGGATTTCTTCCCGCTGACGGTCGACTACCTTGAGAAGACCTACGCCGCCGGCAAAATCCCCGGCAGTTTCTTTAAGCGCGAAGGCCGCCCGAGCGAATTTGAAACACTCACCAGCCGCCTGATCGACCGTCCGATCCGCCCGCTTTTCCCTGAAGGCTTCTTCAACGAAGTGCACGTGGTCGTGCACACCGTGTCGCTGAACCCGGAAGTCGATGCCGACATCGCGGCCCTGATCGCCGTCAGCGCTGCTCTCTCGGTAAGCGGCCTGCCATTCAACGGCCCGGTCGGCGCGGCGCGTGTCGGTTACGTCAACGGCCAGTATGTGCTGAACCCCGGCCAGACGGCGCGCAAGGAATCGTCGCTTGATCTGGTCGTCGCTGGCACCGAAGCAGCAGTGTTGATGGTCGAATCCGAAGCGAAACAACTCTCCGAAGAAATCATGTTGGGCGCCGTGGTGTTTGGCCATGAGCAGGGCAACATCGCCATCAACGCCATCCACGAACTGGTGCGCGACGCCGGCAAACCGGTGTGGGACTGGAAAGCGCCGGCCAAAAATGAGCCGCTCATCGCCAAAGTGCAAGGCCTTGCTGGCGACAAACTTGCCGCCGCCTACCAGATTCGCAACAAGCAGGCCCGCACGCAGGCGTGCCGCACAGCGTATGCCGACGTGATGAGCGCGCTCAAAACCAGTGGCGAGCCGTTTGACAGCGTGGCCATTGAAGGCCTGTTGTTCGAGATTGAAGCCAAGATCGTGCGCAGCCAGATCCTCGCCGGCGAGCCCCGCATCGACGGTCGCGACACCCGCACCGTCCGCCAGATCGAGATCTGGAGCGGCGTGCGGCCGCGCGCGCACGGCTCGGCGCTGTTCACGCGGGGTGAAACGCAAGCTTTGGTGGTGACCACGCTGGGCACCGAACGCGACGCGCAGCGCATCGACGCCTTGAGCGGCGAATACGAAGACCGCTTCATGCTGCACTACAACATGCCCCCCTTCGCCACTGGCGAAACCGGTCGTGTCGGCACCCCGAAACGCCGCGAAATCGGCCACGGGCGTCTGGCCAAGCGCGCGCTGCTTGCCGTGTTGCCTTCGGCGGAAGAGTTCGGCTACAGCATGCGCGTGGTCTCCGA
>JANNYX010000613.1:0-3830 GCA_031410295.1 Rhodoferax sp. | reverse complement strand
GATGGAACAGCGTTGAGCGAATGAAGGCTAACCCCTTCAGCCTGAACCCCCGCAGTGGCGCCACAGAGACCGCCCAAAGAGTTGAAACTACAACTTGAACGGCACCACCAGTTGCGTCTGCACGCCCAGACCTTCGATGCCCAAGGTCATCACGTCGCCCTTTTTCAGGAACTGCGGCGCAGGCTTCATGCCCAGGCCCACGCCGGGTGGTGTACCGGTGCAGATCACGTCGCCCGGCATGAGCGTGAAGAACTGGCTGCAATAACTCACGATCTTGGCGCAGTTGAAGATCATGGTCTTGGTGTTGCCGGTCTGGCGACGCTGGCCGTTGAGGTCCAGCCACATGGCGAGGTTTTGCGGGTTGGTGATTTCGTCTGTCGTTACCAGCCAGGGGCCAATGGGGCCGAAGGTGTCGCATCCTTTGCCCTTGTCCCAGGTGCCGGCGCGCTCCATCTGGAACTCGCGCTCGCTCACGTCGTTGCACAGCACGTAACCGGCCACGTAGCTCAGCGCGTCTTTTTGCGACACGTAACGCGCGCAGGCGCCGATGACGATGCCCAGCTCAATTTCCCAGTCGCCTTTGACCGAGCCCTTGGGCAACATGACGTTGTCGTCCGGTCCCTGGATGCAGCTGTTGGCCTTCATGAAAATGATCGGCTCTTTGGGAATCGGCATGCCGGACTCGGCCGCGTGATCGCGGTAGTTCAAGCCAATGGCCACATACTTGCCGACGTTGGCCACAGGGCAGCCCATGCGCGGCTTGCCTTTGACCAGAGGCAACTTGTCGGTCTGGAGCTTGCGGATTTTGGCGAGCGATGCGGCGCCGAGCTGGGCGCCGTCAAAATCCTTGACGACCGCGCTCAGGTCGCGCAATTTGCCTTCAGCATCAATGAGGCCGGGTTTTTCTTTGCCGGGGTTGCCGTAACGAACGAGTTTCATGGGTGCCTTTCTGGGTTTCCAGGTGATTGAAAAATGACGAAATGACCTCGTCGCTTCGCGGCTTGATGACGGCGCTTCGCGCCATGACCCAACGGTACCTGCTTCATTTTGTCATGATGATGCAAAGCATCGATGTCATTGAGCGAAGCGAAGTCATTAAAGCGAAGCGAGGTCATCAGTAAGTAGCGCGGCCGCCGGAGAGATCAAACACCGCGCCAGTTGAAAACGAGCAGTCTTCGCTGCACAGCCAGGCCACCATGGCGGCGATTTCTTCCACTTCGCCAAAACGCGCCATCGGGATTTTGGAGAGCATGAAGTCAATGTGTTGCTGCGTCATCTGGCTGAAAATGGCGGTCTTCACGGCTGCGGGCGTGACGCAATTGACGCGTATGCCGGTGTCGGCCAGTTCCTTGCCGAGCGACTTGGTCAACGCGATCACTGCCGCCTTGCTGGCGCTGTAGGCGCTGGCGTTGGGGTTGCCTTCCTTGCCGGCCACCGACGCGATGTTGACGATGCGCCCGTAGTTGCGGGCACGCAGGTGGGGCACGACTTCACGGCAACACAGGAAGACGCCGTTCAGGTTGACATTCATCACGTCTTGCCAGTCGGCCAGCGGGTAGTCCCACAGCTTGGCGATCGGGCCGGTGATGCCGGCGCTGTTGACCAGGCAGTCGATGTCGCCGATTTTCAGGGTTTTTTGCACCGCCGCCTGCACGCTGGCCTGGTCGGTGACATTGACCGCCACGGTATTGACGCCTGCGCCCAAAGCAATTTTGGATTTCTGCAGGGCAGAGTCATCGCGATCCCATAAAGTCACTTGGCCGCCCGAGGCCAACACACGTTGCGCAATGGCGAAACCGATGCCGGAGGCACCCCCGGTGACGACCGCGTGGCGGCCTTTCAAATCAAGCTGGTTCATATCGTCATGCCCCCGTCGATCGAGAAGATTTGGCCGGTGGCGAATCTGGATTCGTCGCTGGCCAGGTAAACAATGATGGGGGCAATTTCCTCGGCCTGGGCCAGGCGGCCCATGGGCTGGCGGGCGATGAAAGCCTTGCGCGCCTCCAGCGGGTCGGCGTGGGCATTGATGCGGTCGCCCAGCGACGGTGTATCGACCGTGCCCGGCGCGATGCAGTTGCAGCGGATGCCCCGGCCAACAAAATCGGCGGCGACGGACTTCGTCAAACCGACCACCGCCGCCTTGCTGGCGCCATACACCGAGCGGTTCGGCAAACCTTTGAGGCTGCCGCAGACGCTGGCCATGTTGATGATGCTGCCACCGCCTTGCTTGAGCATGCCCGGCAACAGCGCCTGGATCATCCAGAACTGCGCCCGGACGTTGAGGTTGAAGGAGAAATTCCAGTCGTCGTCACTGACGTCCAGAATCGTGCCGGCGTGGACGAAGCCGGCGCAGTTGAAAAGGATGTGAGGTGTTTCAATACGCGCTGCCAGGCTGATGATCGCGGCCTTGTCCATCACGTCGAGTGGCATCGTAGTGACGTTGGCGACACCTTTGTAACTCTCCAGCAATGTGGCGTTTACGTCGGTCGCCAGCACCTGCGCGCCTTCTGCCGCCATCGCCAGTGCGCTGGCGCGCCCAATACCCTGCCCAGCGGCGGTGACGAGCGCGCGTTTTCCTTTGAGTCTCATGGCCATTTGTCTCCAGAATCGTATGCCCTGCGCGGTCGCGCGGCGATTGGGATTCTGACATACTGGGCGACTACAACGCCCTCAATTCGATGCGAAGGCATTCCCATTTATGAACCCATTCATCCGATTGCACCCGGCCGATGACGTGCTGATTGCCCGCTCGCAACTGGTTGGCGGCGCCCAGGTGGAGAATTTTTCAGTGCGAGGCCTGATTCCCGCCGGACACAAGGTCGCCGTGCGCGACCTCAAGGCGGGTGACCCAGTGCGCCGCTACAACCAGATCATCGGTTTCGCCAGCAAGGCCATTGCCGCCGGTGACCATGTGCACACCCACAACCTGTGGATGGGCGAACAAAAAGGCAACTTCGCGCGTGACTACGCGATTGGCGCCGATGTCAAAGCGCCCGCGCCCCGGCGTGAGGCAACCTTCATGGGTTACAAACGCGCCGATGGCCGCGTGGCCACGCGCAATTACATCGGCGTGTTGTCCTCGGTCAATTGTTCCGCTACGGCGGCGCGCGCCATCGCCGACTATTTCTCAAGACAAAACCGGCCCGAAGCGCTGGCGCAGTTTCCTAACGTCGATGGCATCGTGGCGCTGACCCACGGCAGCGGTTGCGGCATGGATAGCGAAGGCCTGGGCCTCAAAGTCTTGCAGCGAACCCTGGCGGGTTACGCCACGCACCCGAATTTTTGCGCGGTGCTGGTGGTGGGCCTGGGCTGTGAGAGCAACCAGATCAGCAGCTGGTTGGCTGCCAGCAGCCTGCGTGAAGGCGAAACCCTCAAGGTCTTCAACATCCAGGAAACCGGCGGCACCCGCAAGACCGTGGAGCGCGGCATCAACCTCATCAACAGCCTGTTGCCGCAGGCGAACCAGCACCACCGCGAACCCTGCAGCGCCTCACACATCACCATCGGCCTGCAATGTGGCGGCTCGGACGGCTACAGCGGCATCAGCGCCAACCCGGCCCTGGGCGCAGCGGTCGATCTGCTGGTGGCACACGGCGGCACGGCCATCCTCTCGGAGACGCCAGAAATTTACGGCGCCGAGCACCTGCTCACACGCCGCGCGGTGCGACCCGACATCGCCGAGAAACTCATCAGCCGCATCAAATGGTGGGAGCACTACACCGAGATCAACGAAGGCGAAATGAACAACAACCCATCTCCCGGCAACAAGGCCGGTGGCTTGACCACCATTTTGGAGAAGTCCCTGGGCGCGGTCGCCAAAGGGGGCACCA
>JANNYX010000612.1:0-2564 GCA_031410295.1 Rhodoferax sp. | reverse complement strand
ATGGCGACGCGTGGCGACCGGCTTGCCTTCACCACGGACTCGTATGTGGTGCATCCCTTGTTCTTTGCCGGTGGTGACATTGGCTGCCTGGCCGTGAATGGCACCGTCAATGATCTGGCCATGAGCGGCGCACAGCCGCTGTACCTCAGTTGCAGCGTGATCATTGAAGAAGGCCTGCCGATTGACACACTGCGTCGCGTTGCCGCCTCCATGCAGCAAGCGGCGGCAAGAGCCGGGGTGGCCATCGTTACTGGTGACACCAAAGTGGTCAACCGCGGAGCGGCCGACAAGCTCTTCATCAATACGGCGGGGATTGGCGTGATCCCCAAAGGCATTGATGTTGGCGCCAGCCGTGCGCAGCCGGGAGACGTAATACTGGTCAACGGCAGCATGGGCGACCACGGCGTGGCCATCCTGAATGCCCGAGGTGACCTGGCGCTTGATGTGGCAGTTGAAAGTGATTCCCAAGCCTTGCACGGCCTGGTTCAAGCCATGTTGGCAGTCTGCCCCGATATTCACTGCCTTCGCGACGCAACCCGTGGTGGCCTGGCAACCGTGCTCAACGAGTTTGCCCAAGCCAGCAGTGTTTGCATGCGTATTGAGGAAGTCGGCGTTCCGGTGCGGGAAGAAGTCAAAGGAGTCTGTGCCATTCTAGGGCTGGACCCGCTGTACTTTGCCAATGAAGGCAAGTTGGTGGCTGTGGTGCCCAAGGCCAGCGCAGATGCCGTGCTCGCCGCCATGCGCGCTCACAGCGCGGGCAGGGATGCGGCTCGAATTGGCGAGGTGGCCGCCAGCCCGCAGGCTACAGTGATTTTGCGCACCGCGTTTGGTGGCGAGCGCATTGTGGATACGCTGATCGGCGAGCAACTGCCGCGTATTTGTTAAACCCTGAGCCGGGCCGAAAGACTTGATCCCTCAGTTGCATCGGCAGCAACGGGTACCTCCAGGTGTTTCACCTTGCTCGCAAGGGCACGAATCGCCTGCGCGCCTGCGCTGTCTGGCGCAAAATCAATCGGAGCCAAGCCCAGACGTTCAGCTTCGGCGAACAGCGGCTCATCCGGCACGGCACCAATCTGCGGCATGTCGTGCTTGCGGAAAAATTCATCGATGGCGGCTCGGTCTTCTTCGTTTTTGACCTTGTTGGCCACCGCATAGATGTGCGGAATCTTCAACTCACGGGCCAGCACAAAGGTGCGTGCTGCTGCCTCCATGGAACGGAAATAGGGCTCGGTCACCACCAGCATCACGTCCACATTGCGTGCCGTGCCACGTTTCAGATGTTCTAGCCCGGCCTCCATGTCGGTGATGGTGTATTCGCCGTAACCGCTCATTTCGGCAATCAGGCCCCGCACCGCGCGGTGCGACGAGCACATGCAACCGCTGCCAGCGCTGCCGTCGGCCGGCTTGCCCATCAAGATCAACTCGATTCCGGCGGGTGCGGCCGCCGCGTATTTGCCAATTAATTCCTGGTGCGACAGCGTCATGTACAAGCTGCGGGTACCATCGCTTTCTTCCCTGAAATTGACTATGCTGGGTGGAATGTTGCGGATTTTTTCTGCCTCTTCAGTGGGCATGCCCAGCGTCAAGGCCAGGTTGGGATTGGGGTCGCCGTCAATGGCCAGGACTTTGCATCCGTCTTCGGCCAGTATGCGGGCCAGTGTGCCCGCCAAAGTGGTTTTTCCAGAACCGCCTTTGCCTACCGTTGCAATTTTCATGGAGTAACTCCTGTTTTGGGATAACTCGCCTTGGATCCCATTCACCCGAGCCATAAAACTGAGTGACCAAAGGATTGGCGGCAAGGGCTCAGATCAGTCCTATGTCGACTGAGCCAGCATCTGGCCGTCGAACGTCGCGGCTGAACCCCGTGACCTGTGATTTTGCGTTAGATTACTTGAACACGCAACATTTAGAATTTATTCGCAAATATGATGACGTCTACGCCAAATTTCGATAGATTTAAAACTAAAGGCAAGGTTACTTTTCGGGGACCCTTAAAAGGGTGACGTCACTTAAGGTCCAAAAACGTCCATCGGCTGCCTTTTCCCGATGGAAAACGTGTCGTGCGCACTCTGAGGGGTAAGCCAAGGGGGCGCAAGTTCAATGACCGCCAGCCGGACCAAAAATGAATGCCCGTGCTGAGTAGTTGCAGGCTTTTTCCTTGCGCTGGACTCTAAGTTGGCGCGACAACGGTGCAAACCTGGCGCAAAGATGACGCAATTGGCAAAATAACGTGATGAGCAAAGCATTCACCAAAGAACCTGATAGCGAGGACGAAGACGGTGACGATGGTGGCGGCGTTGCACCGGCTTTGCCTGTGGGCGGAAAAAACTACATCACACCCGCCGGTTACGGGCGCCTGCGCGCCGAGTTGTTCGGGCTGATTGATGCCGAGCGGCCCAAAATGGTCGAGGTGGTGCATTGGGCCGCCAGCAACGGCGACCGTTCTGAAAACGGCGATTACCACTACGGCAAAAAACGCCTCAGGGAAATTGACCGACGCATTCGTTTCCTCACCAAACGCCTGGAAATCGCGGTGGTGTCAGACCCCGGCATCCACCACGGCA
>JANNYX010000611.1:0-6981 GCA_031410295.1 Rhodoferax sp. | reverse complement strand
GCAAGCCCAAATTCAAACGGAGACAACCACCATGATTTCAACCGCCAGCCACGTTCTCGCCACCGCCGCACTATCGGGCGCATTTTTGTGCTCGGGCGCATTGGCGCAAAGTGGCGCAGGCCTCGTCACTGAGCGAAGCCTATCCACCGACACCGCGCTGGAGCTCGCGCAAGCCAGCCTGGCACGATGCCGCGCCGATGGCTTCAAAGTCACCGTCACGGTGATCAACCGCCATACGCGAACAGCAGTGGTGCTGAGCGATGACGGCGTGAACCCGCACACCATTGAAAATGCCTACCGCAAGGCCTACACCGCCTTCACCACCCGCACCGGCACGGTGGAGATGGCCAAACGCGCGCAGCCTGGCTTGTCGGCCTTCATGCTGCTGGCCAACATCACGGCGCTTGATGGCGGTGTGCCAATCTTTGCGTCCAACAAAGAGCTGGTGGGCGCCATTGGCATCTCGGGCGCGCCAGGGGGCGAGAAAGACACCGCCTGCGCCATGGCTGGGCTGGAAAAAATCGCCGCCAAACTGTGAAAATCTTGATTTCCGAAAGCGTGGGGGCCTGACGCGCCGCGTCGGGCAGTCCTTGGCCACAATGGCGGGCATGCCAACCCCTACGGACAACCCAGCGCCCACTGAAGCGCATCCTGTCCGCACCTACAGCGCCCATACGCTGGCGCCCGCCATCACCCTGCCCGCCGGGTCGTGTGACAGCCACGTGCATGTGTTCGGGCCGGCACAGCGATTTCCCTATGCCGCCACCCGCAGTTTTACGCCGGTAGACGCACCCAAGGAGGCGCTTTTTGCGCTGCATCGAACACTGGGTATCAGCCGCTGCGTTGTCGTGCAGACACTGGTTCACGGTCACGACAACCGCGCTATGCTCGACACGATAGCGGCCGGCGGCGGTCGCTATTTAGGCGTCGCGTTGGTACCCGTGGATGTGGCCGACGCCGAGTTGGCTCGACTGGCTGGTGGCGGCATACGCGGCGTGCGTTTCAATTTTGTCAAACACCTGGACCAAGGCATCAAAATTGACGACGTGGTGGCGCTCACCCACAGGCTCAAACCGCAAGGCCTTCACCTGCAAGTGCATTTTGAAAGCAGCCTGGTGCACATTTTGGGGCCCAAACTCGCCAAAAGCGCCGTGCCAGTGGTGATCGATCACATGGGCCGGGTCGACGCCAGCTTGGGCGCGCACCACGGCGACTTTGCCGCGCTGTTTGCGCTCTTGAAAAATCCGCTGTTTTGGGTCATGGTCAGTGGCATCGACCGCATCGATTCAACGCCGGTGGCAGTACCCAGCTATACACGCGGCATTGAACTGGCGCGTTTGCTGGTTGCGGCTTATCCCGAACAATGCCTGTGGGGCACCGACTGGCCGCACCCCAACCACACCCACATCCCGAATGACACCACCCTCGTCAATGCACTTGGCGCCATTGCGCCGACACTGGCCTTGATGGAGCAGCTGCTGGTCCACAACCCCGCAGTTTTCTATAGGTTTGTTGCATGAACGCCCTTCGACCAGGTCGACCGAACGGACGCCTCGCCGGCAAGGTCGCCCTCATCACCGGCGCGGGCTCGGTTGGCCCCGGCTGGGGCAATGGCCGCGCCACGGCCGTGCGTTTTGCCGAGGAAGGCGCTACCGTGTGCGGCTTTGACAACGACCTGGCGCGCATGGAAGAAACCGGTGAACTGATCAGCAACGCCGGCGGCAACTTCACGGCCGGATTTTGCGACGTTTCCAGCAGCGCGTCCATCGCCGACATGGTGGCGCAATGCGTGGCCGAATTTGGCCGTATCGACGTGCTGGTCAACAACGTTGGCGGCTCGGCCAAAGGCGGCCCGGTGGAGATGAGCGAAGCCGTGTGGGACGCGCAGGTCGACCTGAACCTCAAAAGCGTGTTCCTCACCTGCAAACACGTCTTGCCGCACATGCTGGCCAACAATGGCGGACAAGGCGCGGGCGCGATTGTCGACATCTCGTCCACCTCGGCCCTGCGCTGGACCGGCGCGGCGCAGATCGCCTACGCGGCCACCAAGGCCGCGGTGATTCAATTCTCCCGCGTGCTCGCCGTGCAATATGCCAAGCAGAATATCCGCGTCAACACCGTGGCGCCGGGCCAGTTGCACACCCCCATGGTTGAGGTGCGTCTGGCTGGTCAACGCGCAGGCGGCGACGTGCAAGCCCTGCTGCGACAGCGCCAGTCACGCATTCCACTGCCCTTCATGGGCGACGGGCGCGACACCGCCAACGCGGCGCTGTTTCTGGCCTCTGACGAAGCGCGTTTTGTCACCGCCACAGAAATCGTGGTGGATGGCGGCATGTCGGCGCGCTGCGACTGAAGCCCCACGTTCAAGCTAAACACTTCCCGCCCCACCCAAATCGCCAATGGAAACCCTGATGAATCCCACCCCAAACACACTGCGCCGCCGCCTGTTCACACAAGCCGTGGCCGCAACGGCGCTGGCTTTGCCGATAGCCGTCATGGCACAGGCCAAAATCACCCGCGTGATCGTCGCTTTCCCTCCCGGCGGGCCGGTTGATTTTGTCGCCCGCACCATCGCCGAACAATTGGGCAAGGAGCTGGGCCAGCAGGTGATCGTGGAGAACAAGGCAGGGGGCAACGGCGCCATTGCCGCCGAGTTTGTCTCGCGGGCTGCGCCAGATGCCACCACGCTGTGGCTCACCAGCGTCGGCGCCGTAGCAATCAACCCGGCGCTGTATGAAAAACTGGCCTATGACCCGGTGCGGGACCTGACCCCGGTGTCGTTGGTCGTCAACAATGTCGAGGTGCTGGTGGTGCCCGCCGACGCGCCCTACAACACCGGCGCGGAAATGGTGGCCGCCGCGCGAAAACCCGACGCGAAAATGACCATGGCCTCCAGCGGCACCGGCAGCGTGCCCCACCTGGCGATGGAGCTGCTCAACGACGCCGCCAAAATAAACATCCTGCACGTGCCCTACAAAGGCGCGGCACCGGCCATTACCGACGTGATCGCCGGGCACGTGAGTGGTTTTTTTGGCGATATTCCGGGGTTGATCGGCCACATCAAGGGCGGCAAACTCAAGGCCATCGGCATTGCAGCGCCCAAACGCCACCCGCTTTTGCCCGAGGTAAAAACCTTTGCCGAAATGGGCGTGGCAGGCGTTGACTCCGACAACTGGTACGCGCTCTTTGCCGCCAAAGGCACACCGCCTGCCGAGGCGGATCGCGTCAGCCAGGCGGTACGGCGCACGCTCAACGATGCGACAGTTAAATCAAAATTGCTGCAGTCCGGCGCCGAGCCGGCCCCGTCCACGCCAGCCGAGCTCACGCTGCTGCTCAAGAACGATTCGGTCAAGTGGGCCAACGTGGTGTCGCGTTTTCTTGTGGCACTGCAAATAGGCCACTGAGGCACGGCCTTGCGATTAATTTGTATGGGTGACGCGTCCACCAATTCCTGCCCCACCGACTTCTTGCTGCTGCGTTTTGAGGTGGCAGACCCCTCCTCATTAGCCGACGCAGCGCGGCGCTTTTGCGCGGACCATGCAATGACCCTCTACCGCGCCGCTTGGGCAGCCGAAAAACAAACCGCCTGTGTGTATGCCCGCCTGCATGCACGCGCGCACGTGCCCGCAAGCGCCCTGCCGCCGCTGACTGAAGCCTGGGCCACTTGCTGCCTGGGTGCAAGGGGCATCACCGCGTCGCGCCTGGAGCAGGTGCAGGGCAACCCTGGCGTCTCGCAAGCAGCCGCGCCCGCGTTCCACTACGCCGTCGAAACTGACCCGGAAGACGGCTGGCGCGACGAAATCTTCCGCTGGTACGACACTGAGCACATGCCGGGCCTGGCCGCCGTGCCCGGCTGCATACATGCGCGGCGGATGCTCAACCACGACCATGGCTTGCGCCACGGCCTTGACCACGGCGCGCTCTCGTACGCCTGTTATGACCTTGAATCGATCGAAACCCTGGGCTCGCCGCCGTGGCTGGCCGTGCGCGGCACTGCCTGGAGCGACATCACGCGGCCGCACTTCACGAACACGCGCCGCACGATGATGCAAGTCCTGGCCTGAAGCGTTCTTGCAGCCTTTGGTGGCAAGCGGCTACAAAACTGCGCCTTCTTGCACCCGCAGGTAACGCACCGAGCGTTTGTGCACATGATCCTGCCCGATGAACTCGCGGTTGGATTCAAACTTGATCTCGAACGTGGAAAACGGCGCAAACGGCGCGGAGATGGTTTTGCCGTCAAGCAGCTTGTAACGCCGCTTGAGGTTGGCGCCGTCAAACACCCACTCGCCTTCGTTCGCCAGCTCGGTGGCCTGGCCGCTGGCGTCCACAGCGCGAACTGACTCGCGAAACTGGCCGTCTGATTGCAAAATCAAAAGCCTTCGCACATGCAGGTTGCCCTCGTCGTAGTCACGCAGCCAATGGCCGACCAGCCGCTCACGTACCGATTCGTCAGAGGTGTCATGGGGCGTCGGCTCACAACCCGTCAACAGCATCCCCAGCCCCAACAACGCGGCCGCCGTGAAGGAGTGAAGGCGCTGCTTTAAGGTCACCGCCGCTGCAGCAGGTTAAAGTTCAATAGGCGCGTGGAAATGTAGGTCTCGGCCAGAAAACACAGCAGCGCCAGCATGAAACTCACCACGCCCGCCAGAAAGCCAAACACGGCCCAGCGCGCGCTCTGGAAGGCGGTCATTTCACCTACGAACAGCAGGATGATCGTCAGGCCGATCAAAAACGCGCAAGTGGTCAACAAGGCAATGCAGGCATTGGTCAAGCGCCCTCGCATCCGAAGCTCGACCAGCTCAGACGTGATTGCCGCCAGCATTGCCGCATCGGTAGCGCCGCCAGCGCGGCCCTCCACCAAACGCGCACGGTCGATGATGCGTGCGAGCCGCCCCGCCACGGCGCCGATCATTCCCGATACGGCCGTCAATAAAAACACCGGCGCCACAGCCAGCTGGATGCCGTGGGTGATGGCGTTGGCGTCGATTGGAATGGCCATGGTCAATGCGGCATGCCGGTCTATGTCAAAGTCTGGGCGGAAGGCTCACAGCACTTCGAAAACGTCGTAAATCGGGCCACTTGCCACGCGCCGCCCGGTTGCCACAAACACCGCGCGGTTGAGCCATGCGTATTGGGTTGACGCCGTCTCAAATACCGGAACTGCCCGCATGTAATAGGTGGCCGGGTCGACCACCTCACCCCGGCCCAGCGCATCGATCGCGTCTTTGGGGCCATGACGCATGCCGTGGTAGTGCATGTAGATCAGTTCGCCATCGTCGGTTTTGAGCGTCAGGCGCACATCCAGGCACAACACGCCGTCGTTGCGCAGCAGCAGCCAGTCGCCGCCCGGTGGCGCCACAACCGTTCCGCGAAGGCGTTCGCCTTCAAAACTGCCGCCCGCCACGGTTGCGATCTTGCGCACGCCATAGGGTGTGGCGCCGAGATCCTCGATGGACGGGACGGTCAAAGTGAGTGTAAAGACGGGGCGGGTCTGGATCATGAAGGCTCCCAAAATGGGCGATGAAAGGGTGTTGAGCTAGGGACAGTTCGCCGGAATTGTAGGACGCCAGGCCATGTTCACGCAGGGCTGCCCGGAGTATCCTAGCCAGATGCGCATTGCCCCCTCGGGGCATTTTCGGGCTTCACAAGTACCCACTGACCATGACGGATCCAATGACATCGCCAACACCCGACAGCAAAGGCACAACGCCCGCAGTACCCGCTGCGCCGGAGCATGATGAAAGCATTGAAGCAACAGCCGAGCCGCCGCGCGTGTTCCTGCACATGCCGGTGGATGTGCGAAGTGTGTCTTTGGTGGTGCTGGCCACGCTGGCTGGCGTGCTGATGCTGCGCTGGGCCAGTGCCGTTTTTATTCCGGTGATGGTGGGCCTGCTCTTCAGTTATGGCCTCTCGCCAGTGGTGGATTGGCTGGCCCATCGCCGGATACCCCGCGCGCTGAGCGCAGCAGTGCTGGTGCTTGGCATCCTCTCGGGCGTCAGCGGCATGGCCTATTCCCTCAGTGACGACGCCAGCAAACTGGTCGAGTCGCTGCCGCTGGCAGTGCAAAAGCTGCGCGAGTCGGTGCGTGCGCGAAGCGGCAGCTCGGACAACACACTGGTCTCAGTGCAAAAAGCTGTAGCCCAGTTGGAACAGGCCGCAGAGGAGTCCAAACCCGACGCGCCACCAACCCGAGGCGTGCAACGTGTGCAGATCGAAAAGGCCAAGTTCGACGTGCGCGACCACCTGTGGACAGGCACCATGGGCTTGCTTGGCATGCTCGGCCAGGTGGGCGTGGTGGCGATGATCACATTCTTCTTGATGGCCTCGGGCGACACCTTCCGGCGCAAACTCGTGAAATTGGCCGGGCCGACCTTGAGCCGGAAAAAAATCACCCTGCAGGCGCTCAACGAGATCAACGACCAGATCCAGCGCTACATGCTGGTGCAGATTTTCACCAGCGCCATTGTGGGCGTGGCCACCTGGCTGGCCTTTTTGGCCATTGGCCTGGAAAACGCAGCGGTGTGGGGCATTGCAGCCGCTGTTCTCAACATGGTGCCGTACATTGGCAATGTCGTGATCACTGGCGGGGCCGCCATGGTCGGTTTTCTGCAATTTGGCACGTTGGACATGGCGCTGCTCGTGGCCGGCGTTTCGCTGGTGATCAGCAGCTTGGAGAGTTTTCTGCTCACCCCCTGGCTCACCAGCCGCGCCAGCAAAATGAACCCGGTGGCTATATTTGTCGGTGTATTGGCCTGGGGCTGGCTGTGGGGCGCCTGGGGTCTGCTCCTGGGCGTGCCGATCCTGATGGTGCTCAAAGTGGTTTGCGACCAGGTTGACGACCTGAAGGCGATCGGGGAGTTTCTGGGCAAGTGAATCACCAAAGCTTCCACTCACAGAACTTGAAAACCGCCCGTTTGGGACCATTTGCATACCACCTGCCACTACTGGAGCACACCATGGCCGACACCCCCCAGGATTCAC
>JANNYX010000610.1:0-15972 GCA_031410295.1 Rhodoferax sp. | reverse complement strand
GGCATGGCCAACGTGGCCCACATTGAAGGCGGCTGGGGTGACTGGGTCAAGGCCGGCGCGCCGACGGAAACACTGGCGCAATACAAGGCTCGAAAGTAAGCAGTGAACCGATGAAATTCCAGGCTGTTTTGTTTGACTGTGACGGTGTGCTGGTGGACAGCGAACCGATCACCAATGGTGTGTTGCGCGAGATGCTGGGCGAGCGCGGTTGGGTGATTTCGCAGGAAGAGTGCATGCGCTTGTTTGTCGGAAAAACCTTGCGGGATGAAGTGGCGCAGATCGAACAGCGAACTGGCAGCACGGTCATGCCGGGCTGGTTGGCCGAATTTTCTGAACGCCGCAATGCGGCGCTCTCCAGCCGCGTACAGGCCATTCCCAACGTAGTCGCCGCCGTGCGCCAGCTGTACGCCAGCTACAAAGGGCAAATTGCCTGTGCCTCCGGCGCCGATCGCGGGAAGGTTGAGCTTCAGCTGCGCAAAGTCGGGCTCTACGATTGTTTCGAAGGCCGCATCTTCAGCGGTTATGAGACCCCGCGCTCCAAACCGTACCCGGACGTTTACCTGGCGGCGGCCGCGGCGCTCAAGGTCGATGCAAAGCGCTGCGCCGTCGTGGAAGACACGGTGCCTGGCGTGACCGCCGGTGTTGCGGCGAAAGCCACGGTGTTTGCCTATCGGCCAGTGGCGACATTGCACGTGAGCAGGCAACAGTTGAGCGATGCCGGGGCGCACCACCACTTTGACGACATGGCAAGGTTGCCACAGCTGCTGGTGGCCTGACCCCATCACGTTTCCCAGCCAAAACAACAACCAAGAGACACCACAGATGGCGATTCTGGAATCAAAACTCAATGCACGTTCGGGTGATTTTCAAGCCAATGCTGCAGCCATGCGTCTGGCTGTGGATGACCTCAAGGCCAAAGTCGGCCAAACGGCTTTGGGCGGTGGTGACGCGGCGCGCGCCAAACACACCGCGCGCGGAAAACTGTTGCCGCGTGAACGGGTCCAAATGCTGCTTGACCCCGGCACACCGTTTCTCGAGTTCTCGCCGCTGGCGGCGATGAACATGTACCCGGACCGTGACGGCAGCGACAGCGCGCCGTGCGCCGGTGTCATCACCGGCATTGGCCGCGTCAGCGGGGTCGAATGTCTGATCGTCTGCAACGACGCCACGGTGAAAGGCGGCACGTATTACCCGATGACGGTGAAAAAACACCTGCGTGCGCAGGAGATCGCGCAGCAAAACAACTTGCCCTGCATTTACCTGGTGGATTCCGGCGGCGCCAATTTGCCGAACCAGGACGACGTGTTTCCCGACCGCGAACACTTTGGCCGCATCTTCTACAACCAGGCCAATCTGAGTGCGCAGGGTATCGCGCAGATTGCCGTGGTGATGGGCTCCTGCACCGCCGGGGGGGCCTATGTGCCGGCGATGAGTGACGAAACCATCATCGTCAAAAACCAGGGCACGATATTTTTGGGCGGCCCGCCGCTCGTAAAAGCGGCCATTGGAGAGATCGTTTCGGCAGAAGATTTGGGTGGCGGCGACGTTCACACGCGCCTTTCAGGGGTGGCTGACCATCTGGCGCAAAACGACCCGCACGCCCTGGCGCTGGCCCGTGCCGCCGTCAAGAACCTAAACAAAAACAGAGTGGAGGCCGTCACAAAACAAGCCTCTGTAGCTCCTAAATATATAGCGGAAGAGTTGTATGGAGTGATTCCAGTTGACACCCGCAAACCTTATGACGTGCGCGAAATCATCGCCCGCGTCGTTGACGGATCTGAGTTTGACGAATTCAAGGCACGTTTTGGCAGCACCCTGATTTGTGGCTTTGCGCGCATTGAGGGTATGCCGGTTGGGATCCTTGGCAACAACGGCATTCTGTTCAGCGAATCGGCGCAAAAAGGCGCGCACTTCATCGAACTGTGTTGCCAGCGCAAAATCCCACTGGTGTTTCTTCAAAACATCACGGGCTTCATGGTCGGTCGCAAATACGAGAACGAGGGCATCGCACGGCATGGCGCCAAAATGGTCACCGCTGTGGCCACGGCACAGGTGCCAAAGTTCACCATCATCATTGGTGGCAGTTACGGCGCTGGCAATTACGGCATGTGTGGCCGCGCCTATTCGCCGCGTTTCCTTTGGATGTGGCCCAACGCGCGCATTTGTGTGATGGGCGGCGAGCAGGCCGCAGCTGTGCTGGCCACCGTGAGGCGTGACGGCATTGAATCCAGAGGCGGCAGCTGGGCAGCAGAGGAAGAGGCCGCATTCAAACAGCCCGTGCTGGACCAGTTTGCCCATCAGTCGCATCCGTATTACGCCAGCGCCCGCTTGTGGGACGACGGCGTCATCGACCCGGCCGATACACGGCGTATTTTGGGGCTGGCTTTGTCGGCAGCGCTCAACGCGCCGATCGCCGAGACAAAATTTGGCGTGTTCCGGATGTAGGCGGGTGGGCACGTGACCGACAACATCTTCACCACCCCCGAGCATGAGCTCCTGCGCGACCAGGTGGCGCGTTTTATTGCGCGCGAAGTCGAGCCGGTTGCCGCTGCCTGGGAAGACGCCGGTTTCACTCCGCGCGAGGTGCTGCGCAAAATGGGGCAGGCCGGTTTTTTTGGGTTGATGTACGAGTCAAAACACGGCGGCGGCGAGGCCGATGCCTTGACCAACCTGGTATTTGCCGAGGCGCTGTCACAGTCCACCTTTGGTGGTTTCATCATCACGGCTTTGGTGCACACCGACATGGCCAGTCCGCATTTGCACCATGCCGGCACCGCAGCGCAAAAAGCGCGGTACCTGCCGGGCGTCATTGCGGGTGACACCATCACGGCGGTTGGCATTACCGAGCCGGGTGCGGGCTCCGACGTGGCGGGCATGCGGACAACGGCCAAGCGGGATGGCGACGCGTGGGTGATCAACGGCAACAAGCTCTTCATCACCAATGGTGTACACGCCAACCTGTATTTCATCGCAGCAAAAACCGGAACAGCCCGTCATGACATGTCGATGTTCATCGTCGAGAAAGGCACGCCCGGTTTTTCGGTCGGACGCTCCCTGCACAAAACTGGCTGGTTGTCGTCCGATACTGCCGAGCTGGTCTTTGACAACTGCCGCATTCCAACTGCGAACCTGCTGGGCGAAGAAGGCAAGGGCTTTTATTCGGTGATGAAAAACTTTCAAACCGAACGCATCGCCCTGGCAGCCATGGCCGTCGGCCACTGCACACAGGCGATCAAGCTCACGCTCGATTTTGTCCGTCAACGGCAAGCCTTTGGCGCGCCGCTGTGGGAGAAACAAACCATCCGCCAGCGCATCGCCATGTGTGACGCCAAGACCCGCGCCGCGCGGCAATTCATGTACCACTGCGCCTGGGCCGTGACGCAGAGGCGCGATGTCGTGCAGGAGGTGTCGATGCTCAAAGCACTTACCGGCGAGCTGGTCAACGAGGTGCTGCAAACCTGCCAGCAATTTCATGGCGGCATGGGCTATATGCGAGACACCGCCATCGAACGCCTGTGGCGTGATGCCCGGGTGTTGGCCATAGGTGGCGGCGCCACAGAAGTGATGCTGGAAGAAGTTGCCAAGCGGTATTGACGCAAGGCCTTGAGTCGAACCCGGAAAATCACACCATGGACACTCTGCTTCAGTTCTGGCAATCCATCGCAGGGATGACGCACAAGGGCGCCCAGGCGATGGACATGGCGCAACTGTTGGCCTTGGCGGCGGCCTTGGGCTGGGCCAGCGGAATCCGCCTTTACGCCGTGGTGTTCATCACCGGGATGGCGGGGTGGATGGGTTGGTTGCCGCTGCCATCGGGGCTCTCCGTGTTGCAGCACCCGGCGGTGCTGGCGGGCAGTGGTTTCATGCTCTTTGTCGAGTTTTTTGCCGACAAGATTCCCGGGCTTGACACCCTGTGGGACCTGGTGCATTCCGTCATTCGGGTGCCGGCAGGCGCGGCGCTGGCGGCGGGTGTGTTCGGAGCCGACAGTGCCACCATGGGCATGGCGGCTGGCCTGCTTGGCGGCACACTGGCGGCGACGTCCTATGCGACCAAGGCCACAACCCGCGCCGCCCTGAACACCTCGCCAGAGCCATTTTCCAATATCGCCGTGAGTCTTCTGGAAGACGGCTTGGTCGTGGGAATGATGTGGTTGGCGACCAACTACCCGGTGGCTTTTGGTATCGCCTTGTTCGTTGTGATTGTGCTGAGCATCTGGTTGTTGGTGGTGCTCCTCAAGTTTCTGAAATCACTGGTTCGGCGCATCAAGTCCTGGCTGGAGGGTGACGGTATTTCCCAGTCGGTCTAGAAAGAAAGAATGTTCAAAAAAATCTTGATTGCAAACCGCGGCGAAATCGCCTGCCGGGTCGCCGCCACCGCAAAGCGCATGGCCATGAAAACAGTGGCCGTGTATTCTGACGTTGACGCCCAGGCAAAACACGTCAGCGTATGCGATGAGGCGGTCCACATTGGCGGCAACGCGCCCAAGGACAGTTACCTGCGTTGGGAGCGCATTCTTGAAGCGGCCCGGGCCACCGGTGCCCAGGCGGTGCATCCCGGTTACGGTTTTCTGAGTGAAAACGAAGAGTTTGCCCAAGCCTGCGCAGACGCGGGTTTGGTCTTCATTGGTCCGCTGCCGTCGGCAATCCGGGCCATGGGGCTCAAGGCCCAGTCCAAACAGCTGATGGAGACGGCCGGCGTGCCTTTGGTGCCGGGTTACCACGGCGCCGACCAAGATCCGGCTTTGCTCAAACGCGAAGCCGAGACTATGGGTTACCCGGTGCTCATCAAGGCCAGCGCCGGTGGCGGCGGTAAAGGCATGCGTGCAGTGGATCGCCCGGAAGATTTTGACGCGGCGCTTGCTTCGTGCAAGCGCGAAGCGAAAAACAGTTTTGGCGACGATGCGGTACTCGTTGAAAAATACGTGCAGCGTCCCCGGCACATCGAGATTCAGGTGTTTGGCGATACCCACGGCAATTTCGTTTACCTCTTTGAGCGCGATTGCTCGGTTCAGCGGCGTCATCAAAAGGTTCTGGAAGAGGCACCCGCGCCAGGTCTGACCCAGGCCCTGCGCGAGCGAATGGGCCAGGCAGCGGTGGCGGCTGCGCGGGCAGTCAATTACGTCGGTGCAGGCACGGTGGAATTCATCGTCGAGCAACAGCCGGACGGCAGCATGAGTTTCTTTTTCATGGAGATGAACACGCGTTTGCAGGTAGAGCACCCGGTGACCGAGGCCATCACCGGGCTTGACCTTGTGGAGTGGCAACTTCGTGTGGCTGACGGTGAAAAATTACCCCTAACGCAGGAGCAACTGCACATCAATGGCCACGCCATTGAGGCCCGCATTTGCGCCGAAAATCCCGACAATAATTTCCTGCCCACCACCGGGAGCCTGAGTCTCTACGGCTTGCCCGAATGCGTTACCTTTGAGCGGGGTGCCACGCGGGTCGACTCAGGGGTGCGCGCGGGAGACACCATCTCTCCTTTTTACGACTCGATGATCGCCAAGCTGATCGTACATGGCGCCACCCGCGACGAGGCGCTGGCCCGTATGGATGCCGCGTTGGCGCAAACTCGGATTGTCGGGCTTCACACTAACGTTCAGTTCTTGCGACACGTTGTACAAAGCAAGTCGTTTCAAAGCGCCGATCTGGATACGGCGTTGATCCAGCGCGAGGCGGCGGTGGTCTTCAAACAGGAAAAGCTGGGCCTGGATTTGGCCGTGGCGGGAGCCGTTGCCAATACCTTGTGGCAGGAGCGACAGCTGGAGCGAGCGGCAAACACTTCGCTCTGGATCGATCCGTGGGCGCGACGCGACGGCTGGAAGCCGTTTGGACAAACGGCACGGCGTTTTGATTTTGAATTTCACGGTAAGGCTTCCAGCGCAACACTGACCTACCTGCACGACGGCGCATTGCATTTGAGCGTGCACAGCCAGGAGGAAGGCCTTGACCCTATGCCGCCCAGTGCGGGAGCACTGGTTTTTGAGCCAGCGGGCACCCATCTGGACGTTCAATTCAATGGCCACCGCGAATCCCTGACGGTGTGCCAAAAAGGTGAAATAGTCCATATATTTTGCGCCAACGGTGCTACACAAATAATAGCAATTGATTTGCTTGCGCACGCCGGCGACACCCAGGCCGAAGGTGGCCGTTTGACGGCGCCAATGCCGGGCAAAGTGGTGTCGTTTATGGTGAAGGCTGGTGACAAAGTGGCCAAGGGCCAGGCCCTGGCCGTGATGGACGCGATGAAGATGGAGCACACCATCGCCGCTCCGGCTGACGGCACGGTGACCGAGCTGCTTTACCTGCCCGGGGAGCAGGTTGCCGAGGGTGCCGAACTATTGAAGTTGAGCTGACAAGCACTGCGATGCAAATCAGTATCTGTTGCACTGACACCAACGTGGACCCTTGGTTCGCTGGCTTGCGCGCTGCGTTGCCGCAGGCAGTGGTTGAACCCTGGACGCCGGGCGCTGCGCAGGCAGACTATGCCATCGTCTGGGCGCCGCCGCAGCTGTTTGTTGATGAGCAACGCGGCCTCAAGGCGATGCTCAACATTGGCGCGGGCGTCGATGCCTTGATGAACTTGCAGATTCCGGCGTCAATAAAGATCGTGCGGCTGGATGACGCCGGCATGTCCGTGCAAATGGCCGAATATGTGTGCCATGCCGTCATCCGGCACTTTCGTGAGTTCAATGCTTACGACGCCGATGTGAAGGCGGGGAAGTGGTCTTACCGAAAACCGCGCAGCCGCGTCGATTTTCCCGTAGGAATCATGGGGCTTGGAGTGTTGGGGCAGCGGGTTGCCAGGTCGATCGCCCAGTTTGATTTCCCGGTGTTGGGTTGGAGCCGGTCCATCAAGAGTATTGGGGGTGTACGTTGTTTTGCCGGGTATTCCGAATTTGCCAGCTTCCTCGCCGCCACCCAGGTACTGGTTTGCCTGCTGCCGCTTACACCTGAGACGCGTGACATCCTGAATGCCGCCAACCTCTCCAGGCTTCGGCCAGGTGCTTACGTGATCAATGTGGCGCGCGGCGCGCACGTTGTGGACGAGGACCTGCTGGCCCAGATCGATGGCGGACACCTGAGTGGCGCCATGCTGGACGTGTTTCGCACGGAGCCACTTCCAACGACCCATGTATTCTGGAAACACCCGAAAATCACTGTGACGCCGCACACTTCAGCACGCACATTGCGTGGGCAGTCCCTTGCCCAAATTGCAGAAAAGATCCTGAAGTTGGAGCGCGGTGAGCCCATCGCAGGCGTGGTAGAACCTGAACGCGGATATTAGTGCCGTTAAGATTGAACTGAAAAGAGGTTGCCATGAGCTTTCCCACACGTGTCAAATTGGTCGATGTTGGGCCGCGCGACGGCCTGCAAAATGAAAAATTGCCGGTGAGCGCGGCCGTGAAGGTCGAGTTGGTGCATCGCCTGCAGGACGCGGGCCTCAAGGAAATTGAAGTCACCAGTTACGTAAGTCCCAAGTGGGTGCCGCAAATGAGCGACAACGCCCAAGTCATGGCCGGCATCTCGAGGCGTTCCGATGTGCGGTATTCCGTGCTTACGCCCAACATGAAAGGCATGGAAGCCGTCCTGGCGGCGCCGCGCGCACACTGGCCGCATGAGATCGTGGTGTTCGCCGCCGCCAGCGAAGCCTTCAGCCACCGCAACATCAATTGCTCGATTGAAGAGAGCATTGAGCGATTTCGTCCAGTGGTCGACGCGGCAAAGGCCAATGGCATCTATGTGCGCGGAGCGATATCCTGCGCGGTGGGTTGCCCGTACGAGGGCGAAGTATCACCGGCCGCAGTAGGCAAGGTCGCCCGGGCGCTTAAAGGCATTGGCGTGCAACACGTGGGTGTGGCCGATACGATCGGCGTTGGCACACCGCTCAAAGTTCAACGCGCGATGGACGCTGCGCTACAGCATTACGAGTTGAACGACGTCTCGGGCCACTTTCATGACACCTATGGCCAGGCGCTGGGCAATACCTTGGCGGCCTTGCAACTGGGCGTCTGGCAGTTTGACACGTCGGTTGCCGGCTTGGGTGGATGCCCGTATGCCAAAGGCGCGACCGGCAATGTGGCGTCTGAAGACGTGGTTTATATGCTCGATGGCATGGGCATTGACACTGGCGTGGATTTGCAGAAACTCATTGACGCGGGCAAGTTCATCAGCGATTTTCTCGATCGCAAGCCCAACTCACGCGCGTCAATGGCGCTCTTGAACAAGCGGGCGGGCTGAGCGATGTGCGGCGCTGAATTGAAAGCCCTGCCTGAATCCGTGCAGCGGGTGGCCAGACTGCTGCAGGCCCGCAACCATGCCAGCCTGCCAGTGATGCTGGATGCCGCGGCCCGCACTGCCCAGCAGGCGGCAGACGCTTTGGGCATTGTGGTCGGGCAGATCGCCAAGAGCATCATCTTCCGGCGCAGGGCCGATGACGTGGCAGTGTTGGTTGTCACCTCGGGTGACCGCCGGGTGGATGAAAAAAAGGTGGAGGTCCTGGTCGGCAAACTCGGACGTGCTGACGCCGATTTTGTGAAGGCGAAAACTGGTTTCAGCATTGGTGGCGTAGCGCCCCTGGCCCACACCTGTCCACTGGAGACCCTGATTGACCGTGATCTGTTCAGATTTGACGAAATTTGGGCGGCGGCTGGTCACCCCCACGCCGTCTTCCACCTGACGCCGCAGGACCTGCTGCGTTTGTGCGGGGCGCCCGTGGCCGACGTGGTGGTGGCACATTGAGCGGCTGCCATGGCTGACATCTTCACCACACGGGCGGCGATCCACGCTGTGCCCTCACCTTGTGTGTCAGTCTGCACAATGAACCCGGCAAATGATTTTTGCGACGGCTGTCAGCGCACCATCGGTGAAATCGCCGCCTGGTCGTCCATGGGAGACATTGAAAAGCGGCACGTTTGGGGACTGATCGGGCAGCGCAAGGCGCTCGCTGCCGCGCAGCGGAAACCCACCGATTTCCCGCAAAAATGAGCAGCGCCGACGTGAAACACATTACCTTTTATTTCGATTTCATTTCGCCCTACGCCTTTCTGGCGTTCGAGAAGCTGCCACAAATGCTGGCCGGCCAAAGTTACCGGGTGAGCTACAAACCGGTGTTGTTTGCCGCCTTGCTCAAGCACCATGGGCAGTTGGGGCCGGCGGAAATAGCCGGTAAACGCGAATGGACCTACCGCCAGGTGATGTGGCTGGCCGACCAGCAGGGGACGCGCCTAACCATGCCGCAAACCCATCCGTTCAATCCGCTGGGGCTGCTGCGCTTGGCGTTGGCCTGCGCCGGGCAGAATCCGGACGGCAGCGCTGGCACACCCAGCCGGTTTGTTGTCGAGACGATTTATCACCACGTTTGGCAGTCCGGTCTGGACGCCGCCGATGGGGCGCGCCTGGTGGCGCTCGCGGCGCGGTTGCAGCCGCCGCTGGACCTGGCCGAGGCGCAGGTCAAAGAGCGCCTGCAAGTCAGTACTACCAACGCGATTGCCGATGGCGTGTTTGGCGTGCCAAGTTACCGCATCGACGATAAATTGTTCTGGGGGCTCGACGCCTTGCCCATGCTGCGGGGCTACATGGGCCAGGAGCCCTGGTTTGTGTCGCCTGCGTGGCAGACTGCATCCAACGTGACCATTGGCAAAACCAGAATCTGATGCAAAGGCGTCCTCATGCACGAAAGGGTTGGCCATGTTGGTGGCAGTGGTCGTTTTGAAGAGCCTGACAGAGTTGTCATTGATGGTCCTCCTTGGCCGCTACTTGTTGGGTGTCATGGCGGGCGCAAGCCGACAGGCCAATTTTTTCTGGCAAATTCTTGACATTGCGGCGAAGCCGGCCCTGTGGTTGACGCGGCGGTTCAGCCCGAAGGTCGTGCTGGACCGGCACATCCCGCTGGCAGCAACAAGCTGGCTGCTGATCACGTGGGTGCTGCTGGTCAAAACGAAAATTGACCTTTGTCAGGCGCTTGCGCACACGGCCTGCAGGTAGCACAGATGGCCAGAGAAGTCGATTCCGCGAGCCAATTTCAAGCTCCTGTGCCGTCGCAATTGACCCCTGATGCCTACTGGCGTTCTACGCTTCGACTGACTGTCTGTCTGTTGATGCTCTGGTTTTTTGTGACGTTTGTGTTGATCTATTTTGCCCGCGAATTGAGTTTCAAGATTTTGGGCTGGCCGTTTTCGTTTTGGGTGGCAGGTCAAGGGGCCCTGGTGGTCTATTGCTTGATCATCTGGTACTACGCGCGGCGGATGAACCAGCTCGATGATGACTATTCACCCAAAGAAATGAACGATTGACCCCTTATGTTTGGCTCCGACAACCAAACGCAGATCGAATTCAGGAAAAGCCTGAACAAGGTCTATGCCTGGTACGCCGTGGGCTTCATCCTGTTCGTGGTGGCAGTTGCGGCGATGGAACGCATGGGCCTGTCCCGAAACGGGATCGGTTACCTCTTTTTGATTGCAACGGTGTTGGTGTACGCGGGAATCGGCCTGATGAGCCGCACCAACAACGCGGCGGAGTATTACGTTGCCGGACGACGTGTGCCAGCTTTCTACAACGGCATGGCCACCGGCGCCGACTGGATGTCTGCGGCATCGTTTATCAGCATGGCGGGCACACTCTATCTGAGCGGTTTTGGCGGACTGGCTTTCGTCATGGGCTGGACAGGAGGGTACTGTCTGGTGGCAATTCTCCTTGCTCCCTATCTGCGAAAATTCGGAGAATTCACGATTCCGGATTTTTTGGGCGCGCGTTATGACGGCAATTTACCGCGCGTTATCGGCGCAATTGGCGTGATCCTGTGTTCGTTCACCTATGTCGTCGCGCAGGTCTACGGAATCGGATTGATCACCACCCGGCTGACCGGCCTGGCCTTCGAGATCGGCATCTTCGCCGGCCTGGCAGGCGTTTTGGTATGCTCTTTTCTGGGTGGTATGCGTGCCGTAACGTGGACTCAGATCGCTCAATACATCGTATTGATCATCGCCTATTTGTTGCCGGCCGTTTGGCTTTCGGTCAAACACACCGGCTTTCCGGTGCCGCAGCTGGTTTATGGGTATACGTTGGAGAAGGTCACCGCCACGGAGGAGAGAATCCTCATCGATCCCAAGGAGATTGAGGTCAGAAAGCTGTTTGAGGTGCGCTCCCAAGAGGCGGCGGCCAAGCTCAAGGATGTGCCCGCCGCCATGGTTGCCGATCGCGCAGCGGCCAAACTGAGACTGGAAGACCTCAGAACGTCCAACGCTGCGTTCAGGGACATTCGGGCTGCTGAGAACACATTGAGTGCATTGCCCAAAGAGGTTGATTCCGCCCGCGCGGTTTACGCAGCAGCACAGATCTCAAACATGGCTCGGGCACAACCGCCAGTGCCCCACGCTGAGCCATTTCCTGCAGCGAATGTCGTCAGCCGCGACATTGCACGCAAGAATTTTCTGGCCTTGGTATTTTGTCTAATGATCGGTACCGCCGCGTTGCCACACATCCTGACCCGTTACTACACCACACCCACTGTGCGTGAGGCGCGTGAATCGGTGGGATGGTCATTGTTTTTCATCTTTCTGCTGTATTTCACGGCGCCAGCGTTGGCGGTGCTGGCGAAATTCGAGATATATACGACGCTTGTCAACACGCCTTTCGACAGGCTCCCGGATTGGATCGCGCGCTGGGGCAGCGTTGACAAGGCATTGGTGTCGGCGGTCGACATGAACAATGACGGTATCCTCCAACTCGCCGAACTGGCCATCGGTGGCGACGTCATTGTGTTGGCAACCCCTGAAATTGGCGGCATGCCCTATGTGGTTTCGGGGATGGTGGCAGCCGGCGGATTGGCTGCTGCGTTATCCACCGCCGATGGACTTTTGTTGACCATCGCAAATGCCATGTCGCATGACATCTACTATAAGATCGTCAACCCAAAAGCGTCAGCAACCAACCGAGTCCTCGTCTCCAAATTTCTTTTGCTTTTGGCGGCGTTGTGCGCCGCCTATGTCGCTGCGCAAAAGCCGGCTGACATTTTGTTCCTGGTGTCTGCGGCGTTCTCTTTCGCGGCCGCCACGTTTTTCCCGGTGCTAACGCTCGGCATTTTCTGGCGGCGGGCCAACAAATGGGGAGCTTCGGCCGGCATGGTAGTCGGGATTGGCACCACGCTTTACTACATGTGCCAGACCCAGCCATGGCTATATTCGCTCACCCACAAAACCGTGGCCTCTGCAGAAACTTTGCAGGCCAACTTTTGGTGGAATATCGAACCCATTTCGGCTGGGCTGTTCGGCGTACCGGCGGCCTTTCTAACAGCGGTGCTGGTGTCGCTCGCAACACCAGCACCCACCGAAAAAGCGACGCGATTGGTCGACTACCTCCGCTCCCCCAACACGACACGCGACCCTAACCGGGGTTCAGATTCGGTCTGAACATAGCCTTGGGATTTGTCAGAATCCAGTCAGTTTGGTGTCAGCCCATGTTGGCTTCGTGTCAGAGTTAGGTCAGTGCCACCTCTCACAATCCACTGCAGTCCTCACGGTGGGGGCGCATATTTATTATTGGAGACAAAAACCATGGCAACTTCTGAAGTAAGCCGACCAATGAGTGAGACGGAGAAGACAGTCATCTTCGCCTCCTCGCTTGGCACGGTATTCGAGTGGTACGACTTTTACCTGTTCGGTGTGATGTCGGCCATCATTGCCGCAAACTTCTTCTCTGCCCTGGACGAAAGCACGCGGAACATTTTTGTGCTGCTGGCTTTTGCCGCCGGTTTTGCAGTGCGTCCTTTCGGCGCCCTGGTATTTGGCAGGCTCGGTGACATGATCGGCCGCAAATATACCTTCCTGGTGACCATCGTGATCATGGGTCTGTCGACCTTTCTGGTGGCGTTTTTACCGACTTATAAGACCGCTGGCATCATCGCGCCGATCATGTTGATCGCCCTGCGCATGTTCCAGGGCCTGGCTTTGGGCGGCGAATACGGCGGCGCAGCAACCTACGTGGCTGAACACGCGCCGGCCAACAAGCGCGGCGCCTACACCGCCTGGATTCAGACCACAGCCACCGTCGGCTTGATGTTGGCCCTGATGGTGATCTTGGGAACCCGCACCTACTTTGGCGAAAAAGACTTCGCCGAATGGGCATGGCGCGTGCCTTATGCCTTGTCCGGTATTTTGCTGATCGTGTCAATCTGGATCCGCTTGAAGCTCAATGAATCTCCAGCGTTTGCGAAAATGAAGGCGGAGGGCAAGACTTCAAAGGCACCTTTGTCCGAATCGTTCGGCCAGTGGAAAAACCTGAAGGTCGTGATCCTGGCGCTAATCGGTTTGACTGCCGGACAAGCCGTCGTGTGGTATTCCGGCCAGTTCTATGCCCTGTTCTTCCTGCAGTCTTTCCTGAAGGTTGACGGCCCAACGGCCAACGTGTTGATTGCTGTGTCGTTGATCATTGGCACTCCATTCTTCATCTTCTTTGGCTCACTTTCGGACAAGATTGGCCGCAAGCCCATCATCATGGCGGGCTGTCTATTGGCCATCGTGACCTATTTCCCGCTCTTCAATGCGCTTACGACCTACGCCAATCCGAAACTGCAGCAAGCCATTCAGAAAGCACCGGTGACAGTGGAGTCTGACGCTGCAAATTGCAACCTGATCCTGAACTTGACCGGCACGGCAAAATTCACCTCGGCCTGTGATTTAGCCCGCGTTTATTTGTCCAACTCCGGCGTGAATTACGACTTGGTGACCAAACCAGGCGCGGTTGCTACTGTCAAGGTCGGCGACAAGGCAATTGCCGGCTATGACGCAAAGGCGCCAACAGCCAAAGACGACAAGCCCAAGTTTGAGAAAGAAGTGCGAGAAGCGCTGAATGCGGCTGGTTATCCCGCCAAAGCAGATCCCATTCCCCTGGGTTCAAGCAACTGGTGGATGTTGGTCGGTATCCTGACAATCCTGGTGATCTATGTGACCATGGTTTATGGCCCGATTGCTGCCATGCTGGTGGAAATGTTCCCAACCCGCATTCGTTACACGTCGATGAGTTTGCCGTACCATATTGGTAACGGCTGGTTTGGCGGATTCCTGCCGGCCATTTCTTTCTCGATTGTGGCGGCACAAGGAAATATTTACAGCGGCTTATGGTATCCAATTATCATCGCCTCAATGACCTTCGTCATTGGCACGTTGTTCATTCGGGAAACCAAAGACGTGGACATTTACGCCAACGATTGAATGTTGGCGAATTGAGCACAAGGCCCTCCATTCGGGGGGCCTTTTTTTATGATTGAAGGAGACGTTATGTGGAAAATCGCTTTGGGATTTATAGTATTTGCTGCTGCTGCTGTCTGGATGCTCAGCAAGGGCGGTGATATAGACATGGGGGGCGAAAAACACGAAATCAACGTACCGCAGGCGCCTGCTCCAGCGGCCCCGGCTTCGGCCAAATAGACGGTGGTTCTACCGCAAGGCTACCCGTCTCGCGCGTCCCACTGGCCACCTCAGGCCTTTTTGGCCAATACGCGCAGGCACCCTAGAATGACGCATGGCCCTTGCGAAAACCGATGTCGGTCAAGCTGCGTTCAAGCAGCGGTCTACCCTGTTCTCCACACGGCAGCGCTCGGCCTTCATTCTGTTTGACGGCCAGAAAACAGTGCCGCAAGTACTGGCGGCGACCTCCGGTTTGGGCTTGACCCCGGGTGACGTTGATCACATGGTGGCCCAAGGGTTTCTGAGGGAAAGTGCCGTCGTCGCTGCGCTGGTGGTCACGTTGCCACCATCCCCATCCCCAGCACCAGCACCAGCGCAAGGCGCCCGCGCCCGCGGCGGCGCCTAATACGCCCGCAACCCGCGCACGAACTGACCCAGCGGTGGGTGCTCCACCGTCGGTCGCCCTGACAAACCAGCAGCGTTACGCCCAAGCCTGGCCATTGGCGACGCAGTTGACGGCCTCGCTCGGGCTTCGTGGATTTCGGTTGAACCTTTCGGTTGAAGCTGCTGGCGGTTACGAAGATCTGGTGGCCCTCTTGCCAAAAATCCAGGCTACCGTTGGAGGCGACAAAGCGGCCGGACTGGAAGGTGCGCTCAAAGGTTGAGACCACTGCGCGAACTTTGAGGGTGTTGTGGGCAGTTCTAGTGCCTAGAATGTCTGGCCTCACAGGAAAGACACTACCCCATGCCCCAGGGAATCATCCGCATCCGCGGAGCGCGCCAACACAACCTCAAAAACCTTGATCTCGACATCCGCACGGGTGAATTGACCGTGGTCACCGGGCCCAGTGGCTCCGGTAAATCCAGCCTGGTGTTTGACACCTTGTACGCCGAAGGTCAGCGGCGTTACGTCGAAACCTTCTCGGCCTATGCGCGCCAGTTTCTGGACCGCATGGACAAGCCTGCGGTGGACAAAGTTGAAGGCGTGCCGCCTGCCATCGCCATTGACCAGACCAATCCTGTCCGGTCGTCGCGGTCCACAGTCGGCACGATGACCGAGTTGAATGACCATCTCAAACTCCTGTTCGCGCGCGCTGGCGCATTGTTCGACCGCGAAACCGCGCAATTGGTTCGGCACGATTCACCTGAAAGCATTTACGCTGAATTGATGTCGAAGACCGAGAACCGGCCAGACCTGCGCGTTGCGGTGACCTTTCCGGTCGAGTTGCCAGTCAGCACCACACCCGAAGAAGTCGAGCAATGGTTGTCGGTGAGCGGCTTCACCAAAGTCCAGGCACAACGCGAGGTCGCCAGCGCGACCGGGCCACGCAAAATGCTCGACGTGGTGGCCGACCGTTTTCGCCTCGCCACCACGGCGCGCGCCCGCGTCGTGGAAGCCATTGAAGTGGCGCTCAAACACGGCAGCGGACGCATGACAGCTTATGCGTTGGGCGACAACGCAGCAAACGAAGCGGCCAGCGTGGGGGCCCAATTTTTCACTGGGCCGTCCCAAGAAAAATTCGCCCCCTCGGGGGGCAGCGCAGTACGCGAAGCGACAAGCGTGGGG